>NZ_JBSHBP010000004.1:0-229422 GCF_053612065.1 Streptomyces sp. NPDC054765
GCCCCTCGAAGGGGGCGGCCCACCGCCGTTCCGCGTGCCGGGCGCTCAGCCCTGCTGGCTGCCGAGGTGGTGCACCCGCACCATGTTGGTGGTGCCGGGGACACCGGGGGGCGAACCGGCGGTGATCAGCATGGTGTCGCCCTCGCTGTAGCGCTTGAGCTTGAGCAGCTCGGCGTCGACCAGGTCGACCATCGCGTCCGTGTTGTCGACGTGCTGCACCACGAAGCTGTCCACGCCCCAGCTCAGCGTGAGCTGGTTGCGGGTGGAGCTGTCGGTGGTGAAGGCCAGGATCGGCTGGGTCGCGCGGTAGCGGGAGAGCCGGCGGGCGGTGTCGCCGGACTTGGTGAAGGCCACCAGCGCCTTGCCGTCCAGGAAGTCGGCCATCTCGCAGGCCGCACGGGCCACCGCGCCACCCTGTGTACGCGGCTTCTTGCCGGGCACCAGCGGCTGCAGGCCCTTGGAGAGCAGCTCCTCCTCGGCCGCCTCGACGATCTTCGACATCGTCTTGACGGTCTCGATCGGGTAGGCGCCGACGGACGACTCGGCGGAGAGCATGACCGCGTCGGCGCCGTCGAGGATGGCGTTGGCGACATCGGACGCCTCGGCGCGGGTCGGCCGGGAGTTGGTGATCATCGACTCCATCATCTGGGTCGCGACGATCACCGGCTTGGCGTTCCTGCGGCACAGCTCCACCAGGCGCTTCTGCACCATCGGGACCTTCTCCAGCGGGTACTCCACCGCCAGGTCACCACGGGCGACCATGACGGCGTCGAAGGCCATCACGACCTCCTGCATGTTGGCCACCGCCTGCGGCTTCTCCACCTTGGCGATGACCGGGACCCGGCGGCCGACCTCGTCCATGACGCGGTGCACGTCCTGGACGTCCTTGGCGTCGCGCACGAAGGACAGGGCGACCATGTCGCAGCCCATCTTCAGGGCGAACTTGAGGTCCTCGATGTCCTTCTCGGACAGCGCGGGGACATTCACCGCGGCGCCGGGCAGGTTGATGCCCTTGTGGTCGGAGATGACCCCGCCCTCGATGACGATGGTGCGCACCCGCGGGCCGTCGATCTCGACGACTTGGAGGGCGACATTGCCGTCGTTGATCAGGACCGGGTCGCCCTTGGAGACGTCGCCGGGCAGGCCCTTGTAGGTCGTCCCGCAGATGGTCCGGTCGCCGGGCACGTCCTCGGTGGTGATGACGAACTCGTCGCCGCGCACCAGCTCCACCGGGCCGTCGGCGAAGGTCTCCAGGCGGATCTTGGGGCCCTGGAGGTCGGCCAGCACGCCGACCGCGCGGCCGGTCTCCTCGGAGGCCTTGCGGAGGCGGTGGTACCGCTCCTCGTGCTCCGGCTGGGTCCCGTGGCTCATGTTGAATCGGGCCACGTTCATGCCGGCTTCGATCAGCGTCTTCAGCTGCTCGTAGGAGTCGACGGCGGGGCCCAGGGTGCAGACGATTTTGGAACGGCGCATGGGCGGAATCCTATCGGTTTGTTTCGGAGCGGAATATTTCGGTAGGCGGAAACACCGAGTCCTAGGCGCTGACCAGGGCGTATGTCTGCTGGGCGATCTCCAGCTCCTCGTCCGTCGGCACGACGGCGACCGCGACCCGAGCGTATTCCGGCGAGATCAGCCGGGGCTCGTCGGACCGTACGGCGTTGCGCGAGACGTCCACGGCCATCCCCATTTCCTCCAGGCCCGCGAGGGCGGCCTCGCGCACCGGGGCGGCGTTCTCCCCGACGCCCGCGGTGAACGCCACCGCGTCGACGTGGCCGAGCACCGCGCTGTAGGCGCCGATGTACTTCTTCAGCCGGTGGATGTAGATGTCGAAGGCGAGCCGGGCGCGCGCGTCACCCTCGTCGATCCGGCGCCGGATCTCCCGCATGTCGTTGTCCCCGCACAGCCCGGTCAGACCGCTCTTCTTGTTGAGCAGCACATCGACCTCGTCCTCCGACATCCCGGCCACCCGCTTGAGGTGGAAGGTCACCGCCGGGTCGATGTCACCGGAGCGGGTACCCATGACGAGCCCTTCCAAGGGGGTCAGCCCCATCGAGGTGTCCACACAGCGGCCGCCGGCCACCGCCGAGGCGGAGGCGCCGTTGCCCAGGTGCAGCACGATGACGTTGACCTCGGAGGGGTCCTTGCCCAGCAGCGCCGCGGTCTTGCGGGAGACATAGGCGTGCGAGGTGCCGTGGAAGCCGTAGCGGCGGATGCGGTGCGCGTCGGCGGTCTCCACGTCGATGGCGTAGCGGGCCGCGTACTCCGGCATCGTGGTGTGGAAGGCGGTGTCGAAGACCGCGACCTGCGGCAGGTCGGGGCGCAGCGCGCGGGCGGTCCGGATGCCGGTGATATTGGCCGGGTTGTGCAGCGGGGCGACCGGCACCAGCCGCTCGATCTCCTGGAGCACCGCGTCGTCGATCACGGTCGGCTCGGTGAACTTCAGCCCGCCGTGCACCACCCGGTGCCCGATCGCGGCCAGCTCGGGGGAGTCGAGGCCCAGCCCGTCGGCGGCCAGCTCGGCGGCGACGGCCTTCAGGGCGGCCTCGTGGTCGGCGATGGCGCCCTCGGTGTCGCGTGTGGCGCCCCCGGAGTGCAGCGGGCTGTGGGCCAGGCGCGAGGCCCCCTCGCCGATCCGCTCCACCAGCCCGGCGGCGAGCCGGGAGCCGTCGTGCATGTCGAGCAGCTGGTACTTCACCGACGAAGAGCCGGAGTTGAGGACGAGGACGCGGGTGGCGGTGGCAGTCATGGAGCGCTTTCCGATGGGGTGCGGGGACGGGGGTGTGGGGGTGGGGATGGGGGAGCCGCCGGGTCAGGCGGTGTGGCCGGCGCCGGGCTGGGCGCCCTGTGCCTGGATGGCGGTGATGGCCACGGTGTTGACGATGTCCTGGACCAGGGCGCCGCGCGAGAGGTCGTTGACCGGCTTGCGCAGCCCCTGCAGGACCGGGCCGACGGCGACCGCACCGGCCGAGCGCTGCACGGCCTTGTAGGTGTTGTTGCCGGTGTTGAGGTCCGGGAAGATCAGCACGGTGGCCTTGCCGGCCACGTCGGACTCGGGGAGCTTGGTCCGCGCGACCGCCGCGTCCACCGCCGCGTCGTACTGGATCGGGCCCTCGACCAGCAGGTCGGGGCGCAGCTCGCGGACGATCTCGGTGGCCTTGCGGACCTTGTCGACGTCCGCGCCGGAGCCCGAGGTGCCCGTGGAGTACGACAGCATCGCGATCCGCGGCTCGACACCGAACTGGGCGGCGGTGGAGGCCGACTGGATGGCGATGTCCGCGAGCTGTTCGGCGTCCGGGTCCGGGTTGACCGCGCAGTCGCCGTAGACCAGCACCCGGTCGGCCAGGCACATGAAGAACACCGAGGACACGATCTGGGCGCCCGGCCTGGCCCGCCCGTCGCCCGCCACCGCCCCACCTGACGCGCTCCGCGCGGCACCAGTCGTTTTGATGATCTCGAAGGCGGGCCGGATGGTGGCGGCGGTGGAGTGCACCGCGCCGGAGACCATGCCGTCGGCCAGGCCCTCCTGGACCATCAGGGTGCCGAAGTAGGAGACGTCCGCGACCACGTCGAAGGCCAGCTCGATGCTGACGCCCTTGTGGGCGCGCAGCGCGGCGTACCGCTCGGCGAACCGCTCGCGCAGCCCGGAGGTCTGCGGGTCGATGATCTGGGCGCCCGCCAGGTCGATGGCCAGGTCGGCGGCGCGCCTGAGGATCGCCTCCTCCTCGCCCAGCAGCGTCAGCTCGCAGACATCGCGGCGCAGCAGGACGTCCGCGGCCCGCAGCACCCGCTCCTCGCTTCCTTCCGGGAGGACGACCCGGCGGCGGCCGGAGCGGGAGCGCTCGATCAGCTCGTGCTCGAACATCATCGGTGTGACCCGGCCGGAGCGGGCGACGGAGATGCGGTTCGTCAGCTCCACGGTGTTCACATGCCGCTCGAACAGACCGAGCGCGGTCTCCGCCTTCCGCGGCGAGGCGGCGTTCAGCTTGCCCTCGATGGCGAACAGCTCGGCCGCGGTCGGGAAGGAGCCGCCGGGCACGGAGACCACCGGGGTGCCGGGGGCGAGCCGGGCGGCCAGCGCCATGATGTCGGGGCCGGGCTTCTCGTCGAGGGTGAGCAGCACACCGGCGATCGGCGGGGCGCCGGCACTGTGCGCGGCGAGCGAGCCGATGACCAGGTCCGCCCGGTCCCCGGGGGTCACCACGAGAGCGCCGGGGGTGAGCGCCTTGAGGAAGGTCGGCAGCATGGCGCCGCCGAAGACGAAGTCCCGGGCGTCCCTGGCGAGCCCGGAGTCGTCGCCGAGCAGCACCTCGGCACCGAGGGCCTGCACGATCTGGCCGACGGTCGGCGCGGAGAGCGAGCCGTCCTCGGGGAGCGCGTAGCAGGGCACGGGGAGCTGCGCGGAGAGCCGGTCGACGACGGCCTCACGGTGCCCGGGGGCGACCCGGTTGACGACCATGGCCACGACATCGCAGCCCAGCGAGTGGTAGGCGCGGTAGGCGTTGCGGGCCTCGGCGCGTACCGACTCGGCCTGCTGGCCCTGGCCGCCGACGACGGCCAGCACGGAGGCGCCGAATTCATTGGCGAGCCGTGCGTTGAGGTTCAGCTCGGCCGGGAGGCTGGTGGCCGCGAAGTCCGAGCCGAGGACGAGCACGTACTCGTAGTCCCTGGCCACCGCATGAAAGCGGTCGACGAGCCGGGAGACCAGCTCGTCGGTGCCGCGTTCGGCCTGGAGGGCGGCGGCCTCCGCGTAGCCGAGGCCGTAGACCGTGTCGGGGGACTGGGTGAGCCGGTAGCGGGCCCGCAGCAGATCGAACAGCCGGTCGGGCCCGTCGTTGTGGATCAGCGGGCGGAAGACCCCCACCCGGTCGACATGGCGGGTCAGGAGCTCCATGACTCCCAGCTCGACGACCTGGCGGCCGTCGCCGCGGTCGATACCGGTCACGTACACGCTCCGCGTCACGCGTGCTCTCCGATCCATTCCGTGGGCGGCAAGGCGCAAAATTCAGCCGTTATGGTGAGCTTGTCCCTCTTGACAATACCTGCGTATGTGGATAAGTCGCTCTCCCAGTTTCCCTTGCGGAGCCCGTGCGAGGACAGTAGGGGTGAGGTCCGTGTACGAGGGGAGGGCCGGTCGTCCGTGAAACAATCGGACCGGCTCACACGAACCAACAGCGAGCACAGGAGACACAGCACGATGCGTATCGGAGTCCTCACCGCAGGCGGCGACTGCCCCGGCCTGAACGCTGTGATCCGGTCTGTTGTCCACCGCGCCCTCACCGGACACGACGACGAGGTCATAGGTTTCGAGGACGGCTTCAAGGGCCTGCTCGAAGGACGCTTCCGCAAGCTCGACCTCGACGCGGTCAGCGGCATCCTCGCCCGCGGGGGCACCATCCTCGGCTCGTCCCGTCTGGAGCGCAACCGGCTCCGTGAGGCCTGTGAAAAGTCCAAGGACCTCTCCAAGGACTACGGCATCGACGTCCTGATCCCGATCGGCGGCGAGGGCACCCTCACCGCCGCCCGGATGCTGGCGGACGCCGGAATGCCGGTCGTCGGCGTCCCCAAGACCATCGACAACGACATCTCCTCCACCGACCGCACCTTCGGCTTCGACACCGCCGTCGGTGTCGCGACCGAGGCGATCGACCGCCTCAAGACCACCGCGGAGTCGCACCAGCGGGTCATGGTCGTCGAGGTGATGGGACGGCACGCGGGCTGGATCGCGCTGGAGTCCGGAATGGCCGGCGGAGCCCACGGCATCTGTCTGCCCGAGCGTCCCTTCGATGTGGACGACCTGGTCACGATGGTCGAGGAGCGCTTCGCCCGGGGCAAGAAGTTCGCGGTCGTCTGTGTCGCCGAGGGCGCCCACCCGGCCGAGGAGACCATGGAGTACAAGAAGGGCGCGATCGACCAGTTCGGGCATGAGCGGTTCACCGGTATCGGCAACCACCTCGCCGTCGAGCTGGAAAAGCGCCTCGGCAAGGAGGCCCGCCCGGTCATCCTCGGCCATGTCCAGCGCGGCGGTACCCCCACCGCGTACGACCGGGTGCTCGCCACCCGCTTCGGCTGGCACGCCGTCGAGGCCGCGCACCGCGGCGACTTCGGCAAGATGACCGCACTGCGCGGCACCACCATCACGATGGTGCCGCTGCACGAGGCGGTCACCGAGCTCAAGACCGTGCCCGCGAGCCGGATGGACGAGGCCGAGTCGGTCTTCTGATCCCGGCGGTTCCCGCAACCACCAACGGCGGCGCGCCGTCCCGCGGTTGAGGGGCGGCGCGCCGCCGTGGTGCGGGGCGGTCGGGCGGTCACTGCGCGCCGATGGCCGCCAGCACGTTCAGCCGGGCCGCCCGGCGGGCCGGCCAGAGGGCGGCCAGCACGCCTACCACCAGCGCGATCAGCAGGAACAGCCCCAGCCTGCCCCAGGGCAGCAGCAGTTCGTACGTGGGGAGCCCGTGGCTGATCAGGTTGCCGGAGGCCCAGGAGAGGAAGATGCCCACGCCGATGCCCAGGATCGCGCCGAACAGCGAGATGACCACGGATTCCAGCCGGACCATCTGCTTGATGCCGCTGCGGGCCAGTCCGATCGCCCGCAGCATCCCGATCTCGCGGGTCCGCTCGAAGACCGACATGGCGAGGGTGTTGACGACGCCCACCACCGCGATGATCACGGCCATGCCCAGCAGTCCGTAGACGATGTAGAGCACGGTCTCGATCTCCCCGGCGTTCTCCTTGCGCAGGTCGGCGTGGTCCTGGACCTTCAGCAGCGGGCTGTCGCCGAGGGCGTGCCGGATCTGCTTCTCCAGCGCCTGGGTGCTGCCGGCCTCGGTCTTCACCAGCAGCTCGTCGTTCTTCAGCTGGGTCAGATGCGGGTCCACCAGCGACGTGCCGCTGATCGCCTCGCCGACCACCGGGTTGTCCGCGTAGATCCCGACGATCTTCAGCTTCGTCTTCTTCTTGTCCAGGAAGGTCCCGTCGAAGGTGTCGCCGGTCCGCCAGCCGTGCTCCTTGGCCGCGGACCGGGAGACCGCGATGCCGTCGGCGCCGGGCGCCGTCAACGAGCCGCTCGTGAAGTCCAGTTGGGCGACCTTGCCGATCGCCGCGAGGTCGGTGCCGGTCAGGCTCAGGGAGGAATTGCCGGTCGCGACGCCCGAGTGGCGCAGCGGGGCCATCGCCTCGACGCCGGGGATCTGCGCCACCTTCTGCGACAGCTTGGTGTCCAGACCGATGTACGTCAGGGTCGCGATCTTGTAGTCGGCCTTCAGCCCGTTGGCCGTCATCTTGTCCATGGCCTGCTGTGCCGAGTTCCCGACGACCGTCATGCCGGTCATCAGGGTGAGGCCGATCATCAGCGCCGATGCGGTGGCCGCCGTACGGCGCGGGTTGCGCAGCGCGTTCTCCTTGGCCAGCTTGCCGCCGATACCGAAGAGCCGGGTGGTGACCACGCCCGCCAGCGAGACCAGGGGCCGGGACAGCAGCGGCGCGAGGATGATGACGCCGGTGAGCGTCAGCATCGCGCCCGCCATGGCGACCGGCAGGTCGTCGGAGGACTTCAGCGTGGTGACGTAGAGCATGACCGCGACACCGAGGCCGGTGATGACCGCGCCGAGGGAGTTGCGGATCACCAGACTGCGCGGCGCCGGGGGCGCCTCGACGGTGCTGAGCGCCTCCACCGGGGCGATCTTCGCCGCCTTGCGGGACGGCAGCCAGGCGGCCAGTACGGTCACCACGACACCCACGCCGAGCGAGGAGAGCACCGCGGTCGGGCTGATGATGACCGGCCCGTCCGGGAAGCCCGCGCCGTTGGCGTCGAGCACCGCCCGCAGGCCCACCGCGATCGCCGTGCCCAGCCCGAGCCCGATCACGGACGAGACCAGGCCCAGCACGGCCGCCTCGATGAGTACCGAGCGCACCACCTGCCGGCGGGAGGCACCGACCGCGCGGAGCAGGGCGATCTCCCGGCTGCGCTGGGAGATCAGCATGGTGAAGGTGTTGGCGATGATGAAGATGCCGACGAAGAGCGCGATACCGGCGAAGACCAGCAGCGTCTGGCTCAGGGACTTGTTCCGTTCGGTGACCATCCGGGACTGTTCGGCGGCGAGTTCGGTGCCGCTGGTCGCCTCGGCGCGGCCCTTGGGCAGCACCTCGCGGACCTTGCCGGTCAGCGCCTGCTGATCGGCGCCGGGCGCGGCGCCCACCACCAGGTCGTCGAACTGGCCGGGGTGCAGATACAGCTTCTGTGCGGTGGCGGTGTCGAAGAGCGCGAGGCTGCCGCCCGCGGTCACCTGCGGGTCGTCGGTCGTGACGATGCCGACCAGCTTCTTCGTCAGCACCGGGCCGTCGGTGGCGAACCGCACGGCGTCGCCCACCTTGTGGCCGGCCGCCTTGGCGGTGGCCTCGTCCAGCGCGATCTCGTTCCCGGCGACCGGTCCGCGGCCCTGCAACAGCGGATAGCGGGCGTCGTAGCCGTCCTTGTCCGGCTGGAAGTTGACGGCGAGGTTCTGCCAGCCGTTGCCGATCGGGATGCCGTCCGGGCCGGCCAGGGTGGCCGTGCCGGTGACATTGGGCCGCACGGACTCCACACCGGGCAGTGCGCGGACGGTGCGCACCAGCTTGTCGTCGAGGAGGGTGGTGCGCTTGCCGTCCTTGCCGGTATCCGGCCCGTTTTCGCCGGAGACGGCGTGGACGGAGACGGCCACGTCCTTGAGGTTCTTGCTGGAGGCCTTCTTGATGGCCTCGCCGACGGTGTCACTGAAGATGAGGGTGCCGGCGACGAAAGCGACGCCGAGCAGCACCGCGAGCGCGGTCATCATCAATCGGGCTTTGTGCGCAAGGACATTGCGCAGGGCGGTTCGCAGCATGGTGGTGTCAGTCCTGGGTCCGGTGGGCTCGGGAGGAGGGCAGCGCCCCGGGGGGGGGCGGCGGTGCGGCGCGCCGGCGTCAGCGCGTACGGCCCTTGGCGTCGAACAGCCGCATCCGGTCCAGGACGGCGTCCGCGGTCGGCTCGTGGAGTTCCTCGACGATCCGGCCGTCAGCGAGGAAGACCACCCGGTCCGCATAGCTCGCGGCGACCGGGTCATGGGTGACCATCACGACCGTCTGCTCCATCGCCCGCACCGACTCCCGCAGGAAGCCCAGCACTTCGGCACCGGAGCGGGAGTCGAGGTTGCCGGTCGGCTCGTCCGCGAAGATGATCTCCGGCTGGGCGGCCAGCGCCCGTGCGACCGCGACCCGCTGCTGCTGGCCGCCGGAGAGCTGCGCCGGCCGGTGCGTGAGCCGCCCGGACAGGCCGACGGTCTCGATCACGGCGTTGAGCCACTCCCGGTCGGGCTTACGGCCCGCGATGTCCATCGGCAGCGTGATGTTCTCCAGCGCGCTCAGCGTCGGCAGCAGGTTGAACGCCTGGAAGATGAAGCCGATCTTGTCCCGGCGCAGCCGCGTCAGCTGCTTGTCGTTCAGCGACGCCAGCTCCATGTCGCCGATCCGGGCCGAGCCGGAGGAGATCGCGTCCAGGCCGGCCATGCAGTGCATCAGCGTGGACTTGCCGGAGCCGGACGGGCCCATGATGGCCGTGAACCGGGCCTTGCCGAACTCGACCGAGACGGAGTCCAGCGCGACCACGCGGGTTTCCCCCTGACCGTAGACCTTGCTCAGATCCGTGGCGCGGGCGGCGACGGCGGCACCGGCACGGGTGGGGGCGGGGGAACCGGGGTAACCCGGGAAGGCAGCCGCGTGGGACACGGGGACTCCTGGAGAGGGGACGGAAGACTCGATGTCCCTATTCTCGAATGTGCAGGTCAGCGTGGACCTCAGCCGCAAGGCCCGAAAGCCGTACCGGCCGGAAGTGCCATCGCCGTGCCCGGTGTCATTCTCTGGACGGACGGCCGTCCGACCTGCGGCCGACGGGGCATCCCGGGGCGTCTGGGGGATGCGGGCGGAATCCAGGGCCGCCGCTCGCCGGCCCGCCCGCGCCCGGAATTCCGCCCGGATGCCGTCCGGAAAAGCGCGCCCCGCCCTGCCGGACTCATCGGCGCTGCCCCCAACCGGCCACGGCGGGCTGCCCGCTGAAAGCGGGTCACCGGTCACCGCCGGTCAATGGCCCGACCATCGATAGCGCAGTTCGGGGCGGCCGACCTGGCCGTACTGGGGGGCGCGGGCGGCCCGGCCGCTCTCCACGAGATGTTCGAGATAGCGGCGGGCCGTGATCCGGGAGATGCCCACGTCGGCGGCCGCCTCGGCGGCCGTCAGCCCGCTCCCGGCGGCCCGCAGCACATCGGTCACCGCCCGCAGGGTGGCCGCGGTCAGGCCCTTGGGCAGCGCGGCCGGACGCGGTGCGCGCAGCGCGGCGATCGCCCGGTCCACCTCGTCCTGCCCGCTGGCCTCGCCCGTGGTGGCACGGAACTCCGCATAGCGGGTGAGCCGGTCGCGCAGGGTGGCGAAGGTGAACGGCTTCAGCACGTACTGCACCACACCGAGCGAGACGCCCTCGCGCACCATCGCCAGATCGCGGGCGGAGGTGACCGCGATGACATCGACGGTGTGGCCGGCCGCGCGCAGCGTCCGCACCAGCTGCAGCCCGTGGCCGTCGGGCAGGTAGAGGTCGAGCAGCAGCAGGTCGACGGCGTGCGCTTCGAGGTGGCGGCGGGCGTCGCCGCCGGAGTGCACGGTGCCGGAGACGGTGAAGCCGGGCACCCGCCCCACGTACAGGGCGTGTGCGTCGGCGGCGACCGGATCGTCCTCGACGACGAGGACCCGGATGTCGGAGGGGGTCACCGGGCACATCCTCTCCCGGCCGTCCGGATGGCGCCCACCGCCCCGCTCATGCCGTCGCCCCCGTCCGCAGCGGCAGTCGTACGGTGAACCGGGCGCCGCCCTCCGGCGGCCGGTCCAGGGTGACGGTGCCGCCGTTGCGCCGTACGGCCTGCTGGACCAGGGCCAGGCCCAGACCGCGGCCCCGGGCGGGCGCGACCGTGTGCCGCTTGGTGCTCCAGCCCCGCCGGAAGATCTCCTCGGCGGTGCCGGCGGCCACCCCCGGGCCGTTGTCCGCCACCCGCAGCAGCAGCTCGTCGCCGTCCACCCGCGCGGTGACGTGCACCCGCGCCGGCTCGGCGGCGGTGTGCTCCTGGGTGGGGGCGGCGGCGTCGAGGGCGTTGTCGAGGAGATTGCCCAGCACCGTCACCAGGTCGCGGGCCGGCAGACCGGGCGGCAGCAGTCCGTCGTCGATCCGGCTGTCGGGGGTCAGGGTCAGCTCCACGCCGCGCTCATTGGCCTGGGCGGCCTTGCCGAGCAGCAGCGCGGCGAGCACCGGCTCGGCGACCGCGCCGACGACCTGGTCGGTCAGCGCCTGGGCCAGCTCCAGTTCCGCGGTCGCGAACTCCACGGCCTCCTCGGCGCGCCCCAGCTCGATCAGCGAGACCACCGTGTGCAGCCGGTTGGCGGCCTCATGGGCCTGCGAGCGCAGCGCCTCCGTGAAGCCGCGTACCGAGTCCAACTCGCCGGAGAGCGCCTGGAGTTCGGTGTGATCGCGGAGAGTGACCACACTGCCGCGCCGCTCGCCGCCGGAGACCGGCGCGGAGTTGACGACCAGCACCCGCTCGGCGGTCAGCTGTAGTTCGTCGACGCGCGGGCCGGGCGCCAGCAGCGCCTCGGTCAGCGGCTCCGGCAGCCCCAGCTCCGTGACGCGGCGGCCCACCGCGTCGTCCGACAGCCCCAGCAGCTCCCGCCCGCCGTCGTTGATCAGCGCGACCCTGTGCTGCCCGTCGAGCATCAAAAGCCCCTCGCGTACGGCGTGCAGCGCGGCCTGGTGGTAGTCGTGCATCCGGCTGAGCTGCGCCGCGTTCATCCCGTGGGTGTGCCGCCGCAGCCGGGCATTGATCACATACGTCCCCAGGCCGCCCAGCGCCAGCGCCGCCGCGGCCACGCCGACCAGCGCGAGCACCTGGTCACGCAGCTGCTGGCTGATCGTCTCGATGGTGATCCCGGAGCTGACCAGGGCGGTGATCCGGCCGCCGTGCCGCGGATCGCGGACCGGCGCGACGACCCGCACGGACGGCCCGAGCATCCCCATATGTGTCTCGGGGAAGACCGAGCCGCGCAGCGCCGGGCCGATGTGCCCCAGGTACTTCTTGCCGATCGCGGACGGCTCGGGATGCGTCCAGCGGGTCCCGTCCGGGGCCATCACCACCACGAAGTCGACACCGGCATCGTGCCGCAGCCGCTCGGCGTACGGCTGGAGCGCGGCCGTCGGGTCCTTGGTCCGCGCCGCCGCCACCACCGCCGGGGAGTCGGCGACGGCGGTGGCCGCCGCGGTCGCCTGCCGCCGCGCGGTCTCCTCGGCCTGCCGTCCCGCGCTGACGTACGCAAAGACCGCGCAGCCCATGACGACCACCGCCACCAGCACGACCTGCATCGCGAAGAGCTGCCCGGCGAGGCTGCGGGGGCCGCGCAGCCGCCGGGACGGGCGGGGTCGGGGGAGTCGCATGCAGAACAGTCTGCACGGTCGCTTCCGGAACCGGCCGTGCGGTCACTTTTTGCGTGAACGAAATGCACGTAAGGGTGACGGGCGCCACAGCGGCGTGCATAGTCGCCGGGACTTGTTGTGTGACAGAGCCGCAGATCAGCGCACAGCCGTAGACCGAGGAGGCAGCCGTGGCTGCACAAACCCCGTTGTCCGGGGGCACCACCGAGGAGACCGTGCCGGCGAAGCGGGACCGGACCCACTTCCTCTACCTCGCCGTGATCGGGGCGGTGCTGCTCGGCATCATCGTGGGCTTCGCCGCCCCCGGCGTCGCCGTCCAGCTCAAGCCGCTCGGCACCGGGTTCGTCAACCTGATCAAGATGATGATCTCGCCGGTCATCTTCTGCACCATCGTGCTGGGCGTCGGCTCGGTGCGGAAGGCCGCCAAGGTCGGCGCGGTCGGCGGGCTGGCACTGGGCTACTTCATGGTGATGTCCACCGTCGCGCTGGCCATCGGCCTGGTCGTCGGCAATCTGCTCGACCCCGGGTCCGGCCTCCATCTGACCGAGACCGTCCGGCACGCGGGCCACGCCCAGACCGAGGGCGGCGGGGAGTCGCTGCCCGACTTCCTGCTCGGCATGATCCCCAAAACGCTGGTCTCCGCCTTCACTCAGGGCGAGGTGCTCCAGACGCTGCTGGTGGCGCTGCTGGTCGGCTTCGGACTGCAGTCGCTGGGCTCGGCGGGCGAGCCGGTGCTGCGCGGCGTCGGGCACCTCCAGAAGCTGGTCTTCCGCGTGCTGGCCATGATCATGTGGGCGGCGCCGGTGGGTGCCTTCGGCGCCATCGCGGCGGTCGTCGGCGAGACCGGCGTGGACGCGCTGAAGTCGCTGGCCGTCATCATGATCGGCTTCTACACCACCTGTCTGCTGTTCGTGATCGTGGTGCTCGGCGCGCTGCTGCGGCTGGTCGCCCGGGTCAGCATCTTCCAGCTGCTGAAGTACCTCGCCCGGGAATTCCTGCTGATCCTGTCCACCTCCTCCTCGGAGTCGGCACTGCCCCGGCTCATCGCGAAGATGGAGCACCTGGGCGTCAGCAGGCCGGTGGTCGGCATCACCGTCCCCACCGGCTACAGCTTCAACCTCGACGGCACCGCCATCTATCTGACGATGTCCTCGCTGTTCGTGGCCGAGGCGATGGGCAAGCCGCTGCCGCTCGGCCAGCAGATCTCGCTGCTGGTGTTCATGGTCATCGCGTCGAAGGGCGCGGCGGGCGTCACCGGCGCGGGCCTGGCGACGCTGGCCGGCGGGCTGCAGTCGCACCGCCCCGAACTGGTCGACGGCGTCGGCCTGATCGTCGGCATCGACCGCTTCATGAGCGAGGCGCGCGCCCTGACCAACTTCGCCGGCAACGCGGTGGCCACCGTCCTGATCGGCACCTGGACCAAGGAGATCGACAAGGCCCGGGTAACGGAGGTGCTGGCCGGCCGGCTGCCGTTCGACGAGAAGACGCTGGTCGACGACGCCTCCGCCCAGCCGGCCGCCGCACCCGTCGTCGAGCCGCGGGACGGCGGGGCGCAGAAGACGTCCGTCAAGCTCTGATCCCGGGACGCAGGAGGGGAGAAGGGGCGGGTGCCGGCACCCGCCCCTTCGGCGTTCCCGGGCGGCGGTCTCCGCGCGCCCTCGCGGTGGTGCGGGCGCTCAGACCGGTCGCAGCCAGACGGTGGCCAACGGCGGAAGCACCGGGGTGAGGGAGGCGGCGCGGCCGTTCCAGGGGGTCGGTTCGGCCGTGAGGAGACCGGGGTTGGTGACGCCGCTGCCGCCGTAGCGCGGGTCGTCGGTGTTGAGAACCTCCCGCCAGGCGGGGACGGTGCCGGGGACACCGAGCCGGTAGGCATGGCGGACGACGGGCGAGAAGTTGGTGACCGAGAGCAGCGGGGAGCCGTCGGCCGCGAAGCGCAGGAAGGAGAAGACGTTGTCCTCGCTCGCGTCGCCGTCGATCCAGGCGAATCCGGCCGGGTCCGTGTCGCGCTCCCACAGCGCGGGCGTGGCGGCGTACCGGCGGTTCAGCTCGCGGACGAGATCGCGTACGCCCCGGTGGTCCGGCTCCGCCTCGTACGACGGGTCGAGCAGCCACCAGTCCGGGCCGTGGCTCTCCGCCCACTCCGCGCCCTGCGCGAACTCCTGCCCCATGAAGAGGAGTTGCTTGCCGGGGTGGGCCCACATGAACCCGAGGTAGGCCCGGTGGCCGGCCCGCTGCTGCCACCAGTCGCCGGGCATCTTCGACACCAGCGCCCGCTTGCCGTGCACCACCTCGTCGTGGGAGATCGGCAGCACATAGTTCTCGGAGTAGGCGTAGATCATGGAGAAGGTCATCTCGCCGTGGTGGTACTTGCGGTGCACCGGCTCCTTGGAGACATAGCCCAGGGAGTCGTGCATCCAGCCCATGTTCCACTTCAGCCCGAAGCCCAGACCGCCGAAGCCGCCGGGCCCGACGTGGTGGGTGGCGCGGGTGACGCCGTCCCAGGCGGTGGACTCCTCGGCGATGGTGACGACGCCGGGGCAGCGGCGGTAGACCGTCGCATTCATCTCCTGGAGGAAGGCGACCGCATCGAGGTTCTCCCGGCCGCCGTGGATGTTCGGCGTCCAGCCGCCCTCCTCGCGGGAGTAGTCGAGGTAGAGCATCGAGGCGACGGCGTCCACGCGCAGCCCGTCGACATGGAACTCCTCGCACCAGTAGACGGCGTTGGCAACCAGGAAGTTGCGGACCTCGGTGCGGCCGTAGTCGAACTCCAGGGTGCCCCAGTCCGGGTGCGCGGCCCGCTGCGGGTCCTGCGGCTCGTACAGCGGGCGGCCGTCGAACTCCGCCAGCGCCCAGTCGTCGCGCGGGAAGTGCGCCGGCACCCAGTCCATCAGGACGCCGATCCCGGCCCGGTGCAGTGCATCGATCAGGAACCTGAAGTCGTCCGGGGTGCCCATCCTCGCCGTGGGCGCATAGAACCCGGTCACCTGATAGCCCCAGGAGCCGCCGAAGGGGTGCTCGCAGACCGGCATGAACTCGACGTGGGTGAAGCCCAGGTCCTTTACGTAGGCGGGAAGTTGGACGGCCAGCTGGCGGTAGGTGAGGCCGGGGCGCCAGGAGGCGAGATGCACCTCGTAGACGGAGAACGGCGCCTCGTGCACGGGGCGCTCGCCGCGCCGGGCCATCCAGTCGGCGTCCGTCCAGCGGAAGTGCGTGGTGTCCACGACCGAGGCATTGGCCGGCGGGCACTCGGTCCGCCGGGCCATCGGGTCGGCGCGTACGGTCCGCGAGCCGTCCGGCCGGGTGATCTCGAACTTGTACAGCTCGCCCTCGCCGATGCCCGGCACGAAGAGCTCCCAGACGCCCGAGGAGCCCAGCGAGCGCATCGGGTGGCCGGTGCCGTCCCAGTAGTTGAAGTTGCCGACGACCCGGACGCCCCGGGCATGGGGCGCCCAGAGGGTGAAGCGGGTGCCGCGCACGCCCTGGTGGTCCATGATCCGCGCGCCGAGCGCCTGCCACAGCTGCTCGTGCCGGCCCTCGCCGCACAGATGCAGATCCAGCTCGCCGAGCGCGGGCAGAAAGCGGTAGGGGTCCTGCACCGTCAGCGAGTTGTCGCCGTAGTCGACCAGCAGCTCGTACTCCGGGACGGTGCGCAATGGCAGCACCCCGGCGAACAGCCCGTCGCCCTCGGCGGGCAGATCCGCGCGCAGACCCTTCGCGAGGACCGTGACGCCCTCGGCACAGGGCCGCAGGACCCGGATGAGCAGCCCGCCGCGCACGGGGTGGGCGCCGAGCAGCCCGTGCGGGTCGTGATGGGCACCGCCCAGGAGCCGGCCGCGGTCCTCGTCGGACAGCGGGGCGGCGGCCCGGACGCCGTGGCTGCCGGACCCCGGCTGCGCCGCACGGGACGGACCCGCGGGCCGCTCGGCCCGGCCGGGCGCCGCGGTCGCCTCGCGGGGTGCGGCCGCTTCGCGGGGTGCGGCCGGCCGGGTGACGGCGGCGGCCCGGACCGCAGGGCCGGCGAAGGTGCCCCGCTCGGCGGTGGCCGGCGGCCGGGACGCCGCCGTGTGGCCGGACCGCCCCGCCGCGCTGTCGTCGGTCGCACCCGCAGCGGGCGCGGGGTCGGGAGTGGTGGGGCGGGACGGCGGGCGGGCGGTCACGAGTGGGCCTCCTCGGGGCGGGGCGGGGCGGGACGGGACGTCGGTCGGGTCGGTGGGGCGTACGGGCAGCGGCTCGGCGGTTCGTCTGCGGCCCCTCACCCCCAGCCGTTGTCGGACCCGGCGGACCGGGCCGGGCCGGCCCCGTCCGCCCCCACGGCAGGCTCCCCGCCGGCCGCCAGCCGCCGGATGGCGGCCATCGGGACGGACAGCCAGTCGGGCCGGTGCCGGGCCTCGTAGAGCACCTCGTAGACGGCCTTGTCGGTCTCGTAGGCGCGCATCAGTTCGGGCACGGAGCGCGGATCGAGCCCACCGGCCTCCGCATAGCCCCGGCAGTAGGCCTCGCGGGTGCGCCGGGCCCACTCCAGCGACCAGGGGTCCCCGCCGGCCGGTCCGCTGCGCGCGGCGTAGTCGAAGGAGCGCAGCATCGCGGCGATATCGCGCACCGCCGGCTGCGGGCGGCGCCGCTCGGCCAGCGGGCGGGCGGGTTCGCCCTCGAAGTCGATCAGCGACCAGCGGCCCTCGTCGGCGGAGCGCAGGGTCTGGCCCAGATGCAGATCGCCGTGGATGCGCTGGGCGGCCCAGCTGCGCCCGTCGTGGCCGATCGCGGCCAGCGCGTCGAAGGCGGTGCGCAGCCGGGGGCGGTAGGGCTGCAGCACGGGCACCGCACGGGCGGTGGCCGCCAGCCGCTCGTTCATCCCGGCGGCGATCGCCGCCAGCTGCGGGCGGCGCAGCTCGGTGGTCGGCAGTGTCTGGGCGAGCGCGGTGTGCACCTCGGCGGTGGCATGGCCGAGCGCCCGCGCCGAGCCGGTGAAGTCGGCGCGGACGGCCAGCGCGTGCAGCGCCAGCTGCCAGCCGTCCGCCGAACCCGGCAGGAACGGCTGGAGCACGCCGAGCGTCGTCGCCTCGCCGCCCTCCTCGGCCGCCGCCGACTCGAACCATGCGGCGGGCGCGGGCACCCGGCCGCACTTGGCGTCCGCCAGCGCCCGCGGCAGCTCCAGATCCGGGTTGATGCCCGGCTCGATCCGCCGGAAGACCTTCAGAATGAAGGAATCGCCGTAGACGATCGAGGAGTTGGACTGTTCGACGGCGATCGGCCGGCCCGGCAGCCCGGAGGGGATGTCGGCGCCGGGTTCCCGGCAGAAGCGCAGCGCGCCGAGCCGGCCCGGCACCCGCAGCCGCTCCAGCAGCAGCCCGCACAGCCGGTTGTCGAGCAGTGCGTCGTAGACGGTGCGGCCGCGCAGTGGGCCGCCGCCGGGACGGCCGATCACGGCGGGCGCCAGCTGCGGTGACAGCGCCGGATGCACCCCCAGCAGAAGCTGGTAGCAGTCGTCGCCGGCCGGTGTGCGGCTCGGTGGCGCGCTCTGCTGGGCGCGGACGAGCAGGAGCAGCAGACCGGGCGCGCTCGCGTCGGTGCACGGCAGCAGCTCGGTCGCCGAGAGCAGCGTGAAGCCGGTGATCAGCCGTCCCTTGCCGGCGAACCAGCGCTGGCGCGGTACCCACTCGGCGAGCAGGGGCGCCAGCGAGGACAGCAGATCGGGTGCGGCGACGAGCGGGCGGTGATCAGGGGTGTTTCGGGTGGCACGGGTCGAGGCGGTGTCCGACATGGCGTCGCGTCCTTTCCCCGGGCACACGACATATAGGGCAAAGTGTCCCGGAATACGGCCTGGACTGTGCGATGGCGCGGTGGGGGTACCCCCAGACGGAGTCCGGGAGAGCATCGTGCGAGATCGTCCGTACGGCAGCGGTATTCCGGCGTGCCCTGCTCCGCTGCACGGCGGCTCCCCCTGCCGGGCCGGGGGCCGACGACGGCTCACCCGGCCCGTGCGGTACTGGGGAGGCTGCCCGGGTGAAAGGTCAAAAAACGCCCGTACGCGCCATGCGGCCGCGTACGGGCGTGTTCCCGGCACCCGTGCCCGGTCGGGGCACTGGGGCTAGCCGGAGTTTCTGCGCAGCCGGAACCAGTAGAACCCGTGGCCCGCGAGGGTCAGCAGATACGGCAGCTCCCCGACGGCCGGGAAGCGGACACCGCCGATGAGTTCCACCGGATGGCGGCCGCTGAACGCCCGCAGGTCCAGCTCCGTGGGCTGGGCGAAGCGCGAGAAATTGTGCACGCACAGCACCAGGTCGTCATCCGCGCCGCCGCTGCCCGGTGCCTCCCGCAGGAAAGCCAGCACGGCCGGATTGGTGGAGGACAGCTCGGTGTAGCTGCCGAGCCCGAACGCCGGGTTCTGCTTACGGATCTCGATCATCCGGCGGGTCCAGTGCAGCAGCGAGGAGGGCGAACTCATCGCGGCCTCGACGTTGGTGACCTGGTAGCCGTAGACCGGATCCATGATCGTCGGCAGGAAGAGCCGGCCCGGGTCGCAGGAGGAGAATCCGGCATTGCGGTCCGGCGTCCACTGCATCGGGGTGCGCACCGCGTCCCGGTCGCCGAGCCAGATGTTGTCGCCCATGCCGATCTCGTCGCCGTAATAGAGAATCGGCGAGCCCGGCAGGGACAACAGCAGGGCCGTGAAGAGCTCGATCTGATTGCGGTCGTTGTCGAGCAGCGGGGCCAGCCGGCGGCGGATGCCGATATTGGCGCGCATACGCGGGTCCTTGGCGTACTCCGCGTACATGTAGTCGCGCTCTTCGTCCGTGACCATTTCGAGGGTCAGCTCGTCGTGGTTGCGCAGGAAGACGCCCCACTGGCAGCCGGACGGGATCGCCGGGGTCTTGGCGAGGATTTCCGAGACCGGATAGCGCGATTCACGGCGTACCGCCATGAAGATGCGCGGCATGACCGGGAAGTGGAAGGCCATATGGCATTCGTCGCCGCCGACACCGTAATCGCCGAAATAGTCGACGACGTCCTCCGGCCATTGATTGGCCTCGGCCAGCAGCACGGTGTCGGGATAGTGTGCGTCGATCTCCGCGCGGACCCGTTTGAGGAAGGCGTGCGAGGCGGGCAGATTCTCGCAGTTGGTGCCCTCCTCGGCGTAGAGGTACGGCACGGCGTCCAGCCGGAAGCCGTCGACCCCCAGGTCGAGCCAGAAGCGCAGCGCGGAGATCATCTCCTCCTGGACCGCCGGGTTCTCGTAGTTGAGGTCCGGCTGGTGGGAGAAGAAGCGGTGCCAGTAGTACTGCTTGCGGACCGGGTCGAAGGTCCAGTTGGAGGCCTCGGTGTCGACGAAGATGATGCGGGCGTCGGCGTACTGCTTGTCGTCGTCGGCCCACATGTAATAGTCGCCGTACGGCCCGTCGGGGTCGGTGCGCGACTCCTGGAACCACGGGTGCTGGTCGCTGGTGTGGTTCATCACCATGTCGATGATGACCCGCATGCCGCGATGGTGCGCGGCGTCCACGAAGTCCACGAAGTCGGCCAGATCGCCGAATTCGGGAAGCACCGCGGTGTAATTGGCGACATCGTAACCGCCGTCCCGCAGGGGGGATTTGAAGAACGGCGGCAGCCAGAGGCAGTCCACCCCCAGCCATTGCAGATAGTCGAGCTTCGCCGTGATGCCCTTGAGGTCGCCGATGCCGTCGCCATTGCTGTCCTGGAAGGAGCGCACCAGGACTTCGTAGAAGACGGCCCGTTTGAACCAGTCGGGATCGCGGTCCTTCGCCGGGGTGTCCTCGAATGTGTCGGGGACAGGCTCATTGACGATCAATTGGGTGACCCTCCGATCGGTGAGGACGGTCGCAGCGACAGCACATGGGCGGGCGCGAGCGAGCGGCCCGGCTCCAGGCGCACATAGTTGTCCCTGCCCCAGTGGTAGGTATCGCCGGTGAGCTCGTCGCGCACCGGAAAGGACTCGAGCCGGCCGAGGCCGAGTTCCGGCATGTCCAACGACACCGTCGCCTCGTGGGTGTGGTGCGGGTCGAGGTTGACCACCGTGAGCACCGTGTCGGCCCGGTCGCCGTGCCCCTCGTGCTTGGAGAAGGCAATGACGGCTTCGTTGTCGACGTGGTGGAAATGCAGATTGCGCAGCTGCTGCAGGGCAGGGTGCCGGCGGCGGATGCGGTTGAGCGTGGAGATCAGAGGGGCGATGGTGCGTCCCTCCCTGGCCGCCGTGTCCCAGTTGCGCGGCCTCAGTTGGTACTTCTCCGAGTCGAGGTACTCCTCGCTGCCGCGGCGCAGCGGCGTCGACTCGCAGAGTTCGTATCCGGCGTAGGCCCCCCAGGCGGGGGAGAGGGTGGCGGCCAGGACCGCGCGCACCTCGAAGGCGGGCCGGCCGCCCTCCTGGAGGTAGGCGTGCAGGATGTCCGGAGTGTTCACAAAGAAGTTGGGCCGCAGATAGCCGGCACTGTCGCCGCTCAGCTCGGTCAGGTAGGAGGTCAGCTCCTGCTTGGTGTTGCGCCAGGTGAAGTACGTGTACGACTGGTGGAAGCCGATCCGGGCGAGGGTGTGCACCATGGCCGGCCGGGTGAAGGCCTCGGCGAGGAAGAGCACATCCGGGTCGGTGCGGTTGATCTCGCCGATCACCTTCTCCCAGAAGGCCACCGGCTTGGTGTGCGGGTTGTCCACGCGGAAGATCCGTACGCCTTTCGCCATCCAGAAGCGCAGCAGCCGTTCGGTCTCGCGGACCAGTCCGCGGAAGTCGGCGTCGAAGGCGATCGGGTAGATGTCCTGGTACTTCTTCGGCGGGTTCTCGGCATAGGCGATCGAGCCGTCCGCGCGGTGATGGAACCACTGGGGGTGCAGGGTGACCCAGGGGTGGTCGGGGGAGCACTGCAGCGCGAAGTCCAGGGCCACCTCCATCCGCAGCTCGCGGGCCGTGCGCACGAAGTGGTCGAAGTCCTCGAAGGTGCCCAGGTCCGGGTGGAGCGCGTCATGGCCGCCGGCCGCCGAGCCGATCGCCCAGGGGGAGCCGACATCGTCCGGGCCGGCCGAGAGCGCATTGTTGGGGCCCTTGCGGAAGGAGGTGCCGATGGGGTGGACCGGCGGCAGATAGACCACGTCGAAGCCCATGGCGGCGACGGCCGGGAGTCGTTCGGCGGCGGTGCGCAGGGTCCCGCTGACGGCCGTGCCGTCCGGGGCGACGGTGGCGCCCTCGGAGCGCGGGAAGAGCTCGTACCACGAGCCGTACAGCGCCCGCCGGCGCTCGACCACCAGGGGCATCGGGCGCGAGACGGTCAGCAGTTCGCGCAGCGGGTGGCGGTCCAGCGCGGCGGTGACCTGGGGGGAGAGCGCCGCGGCCAGTCGGGTGGCGGCGGGCAGGTCGGGGTTGCGCAGGGTGTCCACGGCGGCGAGCACCGACTCCCGGCCGTCGCTCTTGGGGACCTCCGAGGCCGCCCGCTCATGGAGCCCGGCGCCCTCGGCGAGCACCAGCTCGGTGTCGATGCCCGCCGGGATCTTGATGACGGCGTGGCGCCGCCAGGTGGTGACCGGATCGGACCAGGCCTCGACGGTGAACGACCAGCGGCCCTCGATGCCGGGGGTGACCTCGGCGCTCCACCGGTCGGTGCCGGGCACCCGTTCCTGCATCGGGGTCCAGGAATCGCAGCGGCCGGCCGGATTGCGCAGCACCACGTTCGCCGCGACGGCGTCGTGCCCTTCGCGGAAGACCGTGGCCGAGACTTCGAACGTCTCACCCACCACCGCCTTCGCCGGGCGGCGGCCGCAATCGATCTGCGGGTGGATGTCCAGAACAGGAATGCGACCGATCATGGGCTCACCTGGGCTTGTGATGCTTTGCGGGGTTTTGTCCTTTGTATCCGCTCCACGGCCAGGGGGCCGGGTGCGGGCATGGGCGCTCCTGTCCGCTTTCACTCGGCTGGCGGATGGCACGGCGGGGCGGGTCGGCGCTCCCCCGGCCTCCGGTCGGTGGTTCCCCCGGTGGATCCTGTGCAGGTGTGCAACGCGGGTGAGGAAGGGCGTACCCGGTGAGCCTTCCCGCGGACGGCGGCCGGACAATCCGGCGGAAGGTGAATGACCGGTACGTGGCCACGGACCCGCCGTGGCCCGGCAGAAACTCCCCCGCCCCCGCGCGGGAGACTGCGGCGCTGCGCTGACACGGTCGGCGTTCGCCTCCTCAACTCGGTGTGATCTCAGCGGAGTTGCGGTGTGCGGGTGTCCGGTGGTGCCGCGCCGGGGCCCATCGGCGCCACAGGGCAGCCTCCCTCTGCCGGGGAGTCCGTACAAGGGCGCATGCGGGGGTGGAATCAGCCATATCGGGGACGCCGCGGCCGGGCGGGCCGCCGGGTGTGGTGGAGCGGTGAACCAGGCATTTCCGCAGGTGAGTTGCCGGAAAAGCCGGGGGCCGCCCTCATGGCATGCCGGTGGCATGCGAAAGCCGGTGGCATGCGAAAGGCGGCGGCATGCGAAAGCCCGTGGCATGCGAACGGCGGAGGCATGCGAAGGCGGAGGCATGCGAAAGGCGGTGCCCGGAGAAGAGTTCTCCGGGCACCGCCCGCACCGGGGTGGGCTCACCCCGGGATGATCAGCACGTTCCCGCTCGGTGCGTTACTTGACGGCGACACCGTTCCATGCGGCCTCGACGCCCTTGACCTCGGGGCTGCCGGCCTTGTACAGGTCGGTGGCGGCCTTGACGGTCGCCTCGCGCGCACCCTTGTAGTCGGTGTTCGAGGTCATGTACTCGGTCAGGGCCTTGAACCAGATCTTCTCGGCCTTGTCCCGGCCGATGCCCTCGACCTTGGAGCCGTCGGCCGTCGGGCTGTCGTACTTGACGCCACCGATCTCCTTCGCGCCGCTGCCCTCGGACAGCAGGTAGAAGAAGTGGTTGGCGACGCCTGAGGAGTAGTGCGGGTCGAGGCCACCGGTGCTGGAGTCCCAGAAGTCCTTCGACTGACCGTCCTTGGACGGCTTGTCCATGTAGCGCAGCGGCTTGCCGTCACCGTTGATGTTGATCTTCTCGCCGATGAGGTAGTCGCCCGGGTCCTGGGCGTTCTTGGCGTAGAACTCGACCGAGGTGCCGAAGATGTCCGAGGTGCCCTCGTTCAGGCCGCCGGACTCACCGCTGTAGGTGAGGTTGGCGGTGGCGGAGGTGACACCGTGCGACATCTCGTGCGCCGCGACGTCGAGGGCGGTGAGCGGGGCCTTGTTGCCCTCGCCGTCGCCGTACGTCATGCAGAAGCAGCTGTCGTCCCAGAAGGCGTTGACGTAGCTGTTGCCGTAGTGGACGCGCGAGGAGGCACCCTTGCCGTCGCCCTTGATGCCGTTGCGACCCTGGACGTTCTTGTAGTAGTCCCAGGTCTCGGCCGCGCCGTAGTGGGCGTCGACGGCAGCGGTCTGCGGGTCGTCGGCCTTGCCGGTGCCCCACTTGTCGTCGTCGTCGGTGAAGGCCTTGCCGTCACCGGACTCGCCGTTCTCCAGGTTGGTGGTCTTGTGACCGCCGCGCTCCTTGTCGGTCAGCGTGTAGCCGCTGCCCTCCTTGGTGGTGCCCAGGTCGACGCTGCCGCTGAACTCGCTCTCGCCCTTGCCGGTACGGATCTCGTCGTACTGGAACAGCTTCTTGCCGCTGTTGGCGTCCGTGATGAGGTGCATCCGGCTGGGGGTGCCGTCCTTCTTGACACCCTTGACGATGGTGTCGTAGGCGAGGACGGGCGTGCCGGAGGCGGCCCAGACGACCTTCTTGGGGGTCTGCGCGTCGGCCTTCTTGGCGCTGAGCGACTTCGCCGCGATGCCCTGGGCGGACTGCGCGGCAGCCGCCGGGGCGATCTTCGCCGTGGTGGAGGCCACCTTCACCGACTTCTCGGTCGACTTGGTGGTGCTCTTGATCGCGCCGCCCTTGGCGGTGTGCACGACCAGGTCGCCGCCCAGCACCGGCATTCCGGCGTAGGTGCGGTCGTAGCGGGTGTGCGTGGTGCCGTCGGCGTCCTTGATGACGTCCTTGACGACCAGCTTCTCCTGCGCGCCCAGGCCGAGTTCCTTGGCGGTCTGCGCCTTGGTGGCGCTCGCGTCACGCAGCAGTTCCGCGCGGTGCGAGGCGCTCAGCTTGAGGGGTGAACCGTCCGCGGTGGGGGCCTGGACGGGCGAGGCACCGGCGGTACCTGCGGTGATACCGGCGGCCAGGAGGGCCGCCGCCGCGAGGGCGGTACCGGTGACACGGGCCTTACGGGACATGTGGGGGGTCACGCGTGCTCCTTCAACTTTGCCAAGTGGTGGGGGTGCAAAGCGATGCGGGTGTGACGTGCGTTCGGGAAGACTGCCATTCGAACGCGTGCATGTCAGGAGGGTGTTCGGAGTTTGGCTGAAAATTGTCCGTAGAGAGGTGATCGCTGTTCGTATAACGGAGCTGGGCGCCACCCCCGAAGATCCGGGAGTGACGCCCAACAGGGTTGCCCAGCGGGTCAGTTGCGACGTGCGGTGATCCGCCGACCCGCCTATGTCACACCAGGGTGACGGCCGGGTGCCGACGCACGATCAGAACGTCAGCTTCCAGCTGTTGATGTAGCCGGAGTCCTGTGCATAGACGTCCTGAACCCGCAGCTTCCAGGTGCCGCTCGCCTTCTCGGAGGAGGCGTTGACGGTGTACGTCGTCTTCACGTCGGCCGCCGAGTCGAACGCGCTGGAGTTCTTCAGCCGGTAGGCCGTGCCGTCCGGGGCGATCAGGTCGATGACCAGGTCGCCGCGGTAGCTGTGGACGATGTCCACCCCGACCTTGAGCGTGCTCGGGGCGTTGCCGCTGCGGGTGACGTTGACCGGCGAGGCGACCGCCGCCCCCGCGTCCGGGATGGCCACGTCGTCGGTGTTCTCGAAGACGTTGCCGCCGCCGGAGGTGCTGACCGTCCAGGTGAAGGCGGCCGTCCCGGTCTTCTTCGCGGCGTCGGTGACCGTGACCGTCACATTGCTGGTGCCGGCCGCGGTCGGCGTCCCGGAGATCAGCCCGGAGGCCGCGTCGATCGACAGTCCGGCGGGCAGCCCGGTCGCCGCGTACGACAGCGCGCCCGCGGTGCCGCTGGTCGCCTTGATCTGCAGGCCGGCGGGCTGGCCCACGGTGCTGGACTGGTTGCCCGGGTTGGTGACGGTGACCGCGCCGCCGTCCGGGACGCGCGCGCCGACGTTGACCGCCGCCCAGGTGTTGGCGACGGTGTTGTACGTCGCGCTGCCCTGGCCGAACAGGTCCGCCGCGGCCTGCAGGGTGGCGGTGCGGGCGCCCGCGTAGTTGGTGTTGGCGCTCATGTACTGGCTGAGTGCCTTGAACCAGACCTTCTCGGCGTTGGCCCGGCCGATGCCCGGCACCGGCAGGTTGTCGAAGGTCGGGCTGTCGTAGTGGACGCCGTTGATGTCCTTCGCGCCGCTGCCCTCGGACAGCAGGTAGAAGTAGTGGTTGGCGACACCGGACGAGTAGTGCACGTCCTTGTTGCCGACGGTGCTCGACCAGTAGTCCGCCGACTGACCGTCCTTGGACGGCTTGTCCATGTAGCGCAGCGGGGTGCCGTCGCCGTTGATGTTGATCTTCTCGCCGATGAGGTAGTCACCGGGGTCGGCGGGGTTGTTGGCGTAGAACTCCACCGCCGTGCCGAAGATGTCCGAGGTGGCCTCGTTGAGGCCGCCGGACTCGCCGCTGTAGTTGAGCCCCGCGGTGGCCGCGGTGACGCCGTGCGACATCTCGTGGCCGGCCACGTCGATGGCGGTCAGCGGGTCGGCGTTGTTGCTACCGTCGCCGTACGTCATGCAGAAGCAGCCGTCGTCCCAGAAGGCGTTGACGTAGCTGTTGCCGTAGTGGACGCGGGAGTAGGCGCCGACGCCGTCACCGCGGATACCGCTGCGGCCGTGCACGTTCTTGTAGTAGTCCCAGGTCTCCTGGGCGCCGTAGGCCGCGTCGACACCGGCCGTCTGGGCGTTGGCGGTCGTGCCGTCGCCCCAGGTGTCGTCGGGGTCGGTGAACAGCGTGCCGGTCCCCGAGGATCCGTGATTGAGGTCGTACGTCTTGTGGTTGCCGCGGGTCGGGTCGGTCATCGAGAAGTTCGGGGCCGAGCCCGAGGTCCCGAAGGTGACCTTGCCGCTGTACTCGCTGTTGCCGATGCCCTTCTCGATGCCCTGGTACTCGTAGAGCTTGGCGCCGGTCGTGGCATCCGTGATCACGTGCAGCTGGTTGGGGGTGCCGTCGTCCTGCAGCCCGCCGACCACCGTCTCGTAGGCGAGCAGCGGCTTGCCGTCGGCGACCCAGATCACCTTGCGCGGGGCCTTGGCGGCCTCGGTCTTCTTCGACCCGAGCGACTGCGCCGACTTCACGGCCTTCGCCTCGGCGGCGGCCGGCCGCACCTTCGCGGTGGTGGTCGGGACCGCGAGCCGGGAGCGTACGGCCTTGGTGACGCCCTTGAGGGCGCCGCCCTTGGCCTGGTGCACCACGAGGTCACCGCCGAGGACGGGCAGTCCGTCGTAGGTGCGCTCGTAGCGGGTGTGGACGGTGCCGTCGACATCCTTCGAGATGTCCTTGACGACCAGCTTCTCCATCGCGCCGAGCTTCAGCTGTCGCGCGGTCTCGGCGGTGGTGGCACTGGCTGCCCGGATCAGCTCCGCACGCTGGGACGGGGACAGCTTGGCCGGCAGCGCGCCGGGATCGGGGGTGGCATGCGTGGTGCCCGGCCGCGGGGCGGCCGCCGTGCCGGTACCGGCCTGGACGCCGACTGCCAGCATCGCGGTGACGGCGACGAGTGCACCGGTCGCAACAGCGCGTCCATGGGGGGTGCGTCTCACACTGACTCCTTCTGCGGTGGCCGCTGCGTGGCGATGCGGCCGAGGGGGACCGGGCGGCAAAACGGCCGTCCGGGCAGAGCGAGGCAGAACTCTTGGAGCGTGTGGGGGGAGACGTACGGGTGGAGCGGGGCGTACGGGTAGTGCGGGGCGTACGGGTGCAGCGGGTGGAGCAGGTGGAACCTGCGGCCGCAGGACGGGTGCTGTGGGGATCCGTGCGGCGACTGCGGGGAAGAGTCCCACCGCAAGTGGCTTGTTGTCAGGCACCGTTCAACGAATTGGCCGGAAACCGTCCGTTGCGCGAAATCGGTGTCCGGAAGACGGACGGCCCGTGATCGGCGGCGCAACCCGTCCACGCCCTTTCAAACCTCCCAAAACCGCTTGAACCGCAGCTCATAGCCGTCCGGATCCCGTCCATGAAGATCCGTCCCCAGGGCGGCTCCCCGGGCTCCGGGGGCAGACCGGAGCGCTTCTCCCCGGCGTACCTCCTCACGCGCCGTCGGCGCCACGTACGGTGACGGTCCGCCCGAGGCCCGGCGAGCGGGACGACGGGACGGTGAGGACCGGGCGGTGAAGGCGGGACTGCGAAGGCGGGATGGTGAAAAACCGCCCTAGCCGTGCCAGGAGCGCCACAGGGCCGCGTACGCGCCTTCCGCCGCCACCAGCTCGTCGTGGGTGCCCAGTTCGGTCAGCCGGCCGCCCTCCATGACGGCCACCCGGTCCGCGTCGTGTGCGGTGTGCAGCCGGTGGGCGATGGCGATGACCGTACGGCCCTTGAGGACGGCGGCCAGTGCGCGTTCGGTGTGGCGTGCCGTACGGGGATCGAGCAGTGCGGTGGCCTCGTCCAGGATCAGGGTGTGCGGATCCGCCAACACCACGCGTGCCAGAGCCAGCTGCTGGGACTGGGCGCCATCGGGGCGGTGGCCGCCGGCACCGAGACCGGTGTCCAGGCCGGCCGGCAGTTCCCCGGCCCAGTCGGCGCCCACGGCGGCGAGGGCGGCGCGCAGCGTGGCGTCATCGGCCTCGGGCGCGGCGATCTGCAGATTGTCCCGGACGGTGCCGAGGAAGACATGGTGCTCCTGTGTCACGAGGACGACCTGCCGGCGCAGCGTCTCCGGGTCCAGTGCGGCGATCGGCACCCGCCCGACCGTCACCGAGCCGCTGCGCGGCGCGTCGATACCGGCCAGCAGCCGCCCCAGGGTGGACTTGCCGGCTCCCGAGGGGCCGACCAGGGCCAGGCGTTCGCCGGGGCGGACGGTCAGGTCCACGCCCTGCAGGACATCGCGGGGGGCGGCGGAGCGCGGGCCGCTGCCCGTGCTGTCGTAGGCGTAGTGGACGGCGGTGACGTCGATGCGGTCGCCGTCGGGGGAAGCCTCGGGGGACGGGTGAGGCAGGAGGGCCGCCGGGGTGGTCCCGGCCGTCCGCGGTGACCGGGCCAGGCCCTCGACGCGGGCGAACGCGGCGCCGCTGCTCTGCAGTTGTTCGACCCAGAGCAGGATCGTCGCCAGCGGCTCGGACAGCTGCCGCAGATACAGTGCCGCGGATACCACCACGCCCAGGCTGATCCCGCCCTGCCCCTGCAACGCCCCGCCGATCAGCAGGACGCCGACCACGGGCAGGACATAGGAGACGTCCACGGCGGGCAGCAGCACGCTGCGCAGGAACAGCGTGCGGGTGCGGGTGCGGCGGCACCGCTCGACGGCCCGCTCGCTCGCCGCCGTCCGGCGCTCCTCCAGCCCCAGGGCCTCGACGGTCCGGGCGCCCGTGGCGGTGGCCGCCAGCAGCTCGGCCAGCGCCGAGGTCGCCGCCCCCTCCGCCAGATACGCGGCGTGTGCCCGGCGCAGATACCACCGGACCGTCACCAGGCCGCACAGCAGCCCCAGCCCGCACGCGCCGAGCAGCGGTTGGAGCACCACCACCGCACCGAGCAGGAACAGCACCTGCGATCCGGCGATGAACACCTCCGGCGCCGCGTCCCGCAGTGTCTGTGCCACCGAGGTGACGTCCGAGGTGCCACGGGCCGTCAGATCGCCGGTACCCGCCCGCTCCACCGTCGCGGCGGGCAACGCCAGCGCCCGGTCGACGTACTGCTCACGGATCCGCGCCACGGTTCGCTCACCGAAGCGGTGCCCGACGAACCGGGCGTACCGCGCCAGCAGCAGCTGCGCCACCGCGCACACCAGGATGACCATCGCCAGCCGGTCCACCGCGCGTACCGAGCCGCCGTCCCGCACGGTGTCCACGATCCGGCCGAGCAGCCACGGGCCGGCCAGGCCGGCGCCGGCGGCGAGTGCGTTCAGCGCGAGCATCAGGGCGAAGGCCCGGCGGTCCCGCCCGATCAGCCGGAGCGCCGCCCGCCGGGTGGCGGCCGGATCGGCCACCGGGAGCGCCGCGCCGTCCGCCGGCGCGTCGTCGGTCCGTCCGGACCGTGGGGTGGCTGCCCTCATCGCGCGCCCTCCTCCGCCACGGACACCCCGGCCGCGCCCGCGGGGCCGGTGCCGTCGTCCTCCCTGTTCTTCCCGTTCTCCCCGTACTCCCCGCCCTCGCCGCGGGAGACCAGGCGGCGGTATCCGGGCTGACAGCCGAGGAGTTCACGATGGCTGCCGACGGCCGCGACCGTGCCGTCGACGAGGAAGTACACGCGGTCGGCCCGGTCGAGCAGGAGGGGGGAGGCGCTGGTGACGACCGTCGTCCGGCCCGCACGGGCGGCGTGCAGCCGGGTCGCGATGGCCGCTTCGGTGTGTGCGTCGACCGCCGAGGTCGGTTCGACGGCGAGCAGCACCTCGGGGTCGGCCAGCAGGGCCCGCACCAGTCGCAGCCGCTGGCGCTGCCCGCCGGAGAGATTGCGGCCCCGGGCCTCGACCGGTGCGTCGAGCCCGTCGGGCAGACCGTGGACGATGTCCTCGGCCATGGCCGTACGCACGGCGTGGCCGATCGCCTCCTCGGTCCGGTCCCGGCGCCCGGAGATCACCTCGCGCAGCGTCCCGGAGAACAGATCCGCTTCGTTGTCCGCCACGAGGATCCGCTCGCGCAGCTGCGGTGGCGCGATCTCGTCGAGACGTACCGCACCCCAGGCCGCGGCCGAATCCGCGAACCGGCCGAGGCGGTCGACCACCGCCGCCGACTCGGCCGGCCGGGCGGTGGCCAGCGCCGTCAGCAGGCCGGGCGCCACCTCGACGCCCGAGACCGGATCGTGCAGCGCGGACGGGATGCCGGGAGGGTCCTGCGCCACGCCGGTATCGCCTGGGTGGTCCGTGCGGTCCGGCTCCAGCGCCAGGAACCGCACGACCCGCCGGGCGGCCACCAGTCCCCGGGTGAGGTCGTAGCCGCCCTCGATGAAGAACGACACCGGCACCACCAGCGCCGCCGCATAGCCGTAGACCGCCACCAACTCACCCACGGTGATGGACCCTTGGGCCGCCATCCGTGCCGCCGGCCAGGTCACCGCGGCCAGGAACAGCGTCGGCAGGCCGACCCCGAGCGCCTGGACCCAGCTCGTTACCGCACCGACGCGGTACCCCTCGTGGCACAGCGTCTGCGATGCGCGCCGGTAGCGGTCGGCGAACACCTCTTTCCCGCCGAGGCCGTTGAGTACCCGCAGCCCGCCGACCAGGTCCGTCAGTCGCTCCGCCAGCCCGCTCTGCCGTTCGCGGTACCGCGTCTCCGCTCCCTGCAGCCGTCCCAGCAGCGGTCCGACCAGCACCGCGAGCAGTGGCACACCCAGCAGCACCACCACGGCCAGTACCGGCGAGACGGCCAGCAACAGGACGGCGACGACCGCATACGCCAGCACCCCGCCGACGCCGGGCCCGGTCATCGTCAGCGTCTGGCTGATCACCGCGACATCGCCGATCCCGATCGTGACGACCTCCCCGGCCGTCACCTTGTGGGACAGCGAGGCCCCCAGCCGCAGCGTCTGCGCCACGACGGCCCGCACCGTACGGAAGGTGGCGTCCATGCGGATCCGGGTCATCGTGCGATGCCGCATGACCGCCAGCCAGGCGTTCACCGCTCCGACGGCCAGCAGCGCCGCCACCCAGCCGGCCAGCACCGGCATCCGGCCGGGCACCAGCCCGTCGTCGATGGCCCGGGACAGCACATACGGCGGCAGCATCAGCCCCACCATCCACAGACTCCCGTACGAGGCGCCCGCCGCCACCCGCCTGCGCTGGCTGACCACCAGCCACCACAGATACCGCCCGGCACCGCGATGGCCGGGAACGACCGGGCCGCCGTCCGCCGTGGCCGCGATGCCGTCCGCCGAATCTGTCATGCTGTCCGCCCCCTCATGCGTCCGCCCCTCATACCGTCCGTCCCCTCAGGTCGTCTGCGGGCCCACGCTGTCCCGCCATGCCCGGTGCAGCTCCGCGAACCGGCCCCGGCCGGCGATCAGGTCCTGTGGCGGGCCGTCCTCGATGATCCGGCCGTCGGCCATGACCAGGACCCGGTCGGCGATCTCGACGGTCGAGAGGCGATGCGCGATCACCAGGGCCGTACGGTCCTGCAGCACCGTGGCCATGGCGCGCTGCACCGCGCGTTCGCCGGGGATGTCCAGGGAGCTGGTGGCCTCGTCGAGGATGAGGACGGCGGGGTCGGCGAGCAGGGCGCGGGCGAAGCCGACCAGTTGGCGCTGCCCGGCCGAGATACGGCCGCCGCGCTTGCGGACGTCGGTGTCGTAGCCGTCCGGCAGTGCGGTGATGAAGTCATGGGCGCCGAGGGACTCCGCGGCGCGTTCGATCTCCTCACGGGTGGCGTCCGGGCGGCCGAGGGCGATGTTGTCGGCGACCGTGCCGGAGAACAGGAACGCCTCCTGGGTGACCATGACGACATCGCGGCGCAGCGTGGTGGTGGACAGCGCCCGCAGATCGACACCGTCGAGCAGCACCTGGCCCTCGGTCGGGTCGTAGAAACGGGCCAGCAGCTTGGCGAGGGTGGACTTCCCGGCGCCGGTGGCACCCACCACGGCGACGGTCGCGCCCGCCGCCAGGGTCAGATCGAAGCGGGGCAGCACCTCGCCGCCGGAGCGGTAGGCGAACCGGACGCCGCGGAAGGTGATCTCGCGGCCCGCCCGGCCCGCCGCGACGGCCGGCAGCGCGGCAGGTGCCCCGGGCTCCGGGACGCCGGGGCGAAGGGCCAGCAGACCGGCGATCTTCTGGAGGGAAGCGGCCGCGGATTCGTACGAGTTGAGGAACATCCCGAGCCGGTCGATGGGGTCGTACAGCCGCCGAAGATAGAGCACCCCGGCTGCCAGCACACCGAGCGCCAGCCCTCCCGTGGCCACGCGATAGGCGCCCCACACGACGAGCGCGGCCACTGCGGTGTTGGCCACCAGCCGGGAGGAGACGGCGTAGCGCGCCATCTCCAGGGAGGTGTCGCCGTTGACCCGGGCGTGGTCGTGGTTCAGCCGGGCGAAGGCGGCGTCGTTCGGGCGCTCGCGGCGGAACGCCTGCACCGGGCGGATGCCGTTGAGGGTCTCGGTGAACTTCACGATGACGCCCGCCATCGCCGTGGACTTCGCGCTGTAGACCCGGTGCGAACGGCGCCGGAAGGAGCGTACGAGGAGGGCGAGCGGTCCGGCGGAGACGAGGGCGGCCGTGCCGAATCCCCAGTCCAGCCAGACCAGGGTGGCGGTGATGCAGACCGTCGAGAGAACGATCGTGATCAGCTCCTGCAGCCCCTCCTCCAGGAGTTCACGCAGCGACTCCACGTCCGTGGTGGCGCGGGAGATCAGCCGGCCGGACGTATAGCGCTCGTGGAAGTCCAGGCTCAGCGCCTGCGCATGCCGGAAGATCCGGCCGCGGAGGTCGAGCAGCACATCCTGACTGACCCGGGCGGAGAGCTGGACGAAGCCGAACTGCAACCCGCCGGACGCCACCGCGCACAGCACCGCCGCCACCGCCACGGCGATCAGCGGCCCGTGATCGCCCGCCCGCAGCGCCGGCACCGCCCTGTCGAGCGCGTAGGCGACCAGCAGCGGACCGGCCTGCACGGCGGCCTGCTGGAGCAGCAGCGCAACGGCCACCCACCGGACCCGGCGCCGGTGCGGCGCCAGCAGGGAAGCCAGGAGGGTGCGCGAGGCCCCCTTGGGGGTGGGGAGCACATCGCGGGCGAAGGCGTCGGTGGCGGGGGAGCCCTCGGCCTCCGGGGTGCCCTCGGCCTCCGGGCGGTGGGGCGGGGCAGGAGGCCGTTGCTGCGGGCCGGAGTGCCCTGCGGGAGGCCGTTGCTGCGGGGCGGACTCCTCGGGGTCGTCGGGCGGGAGGCCGGTTGCAGTGGTGGTCAACGTGCGCCCTCTCCCTCGCCGGACATCAAGGTGGCGTACTCGGGGTTGTCCCGGAGCAGTTGGTGGTGGGTGCCCACGGCGGCGATCCGGCCGCCGGACAGCAGCGCCACCCGGTCGGCGAGCTGGACCGTGGACGGCCGGTGGGCGACGACCAGGGCGGTGGTGGCCGCCAGGGCCCGGCGCAGCGCCGCCTCCACCAGGGCCTCGGTGTGCACATCGAGGGCGGAGAGCGGATCGTCGAGAATCAGGAAGCGCGGCCGGCCGACCACCGCACGGGCCAGGGCGAGCCGTTGCCGCTGCCCGCCGGACAGGCTCAGCCCCTGCTCACCGACCTGGGTCGCGCTGCCCTCGGGGAGGGCGTCGACGAATCCCTCCGCCTGCGCCACCGCCAACGCCTGCCGGAGAGCGCCGTCTTGGGCACCCTCTCCGCCCATCAGCACGTTCTCCGCGGCGGTCGCCGAGAAGAGTGTGGGCTCCTCGAAGGCCACCGCGACCAGCGCACGGGCCTCGTCCCGGCTGAGCGTCGCCAGATCGTGCCCGTCGAGGGTGATCCGGCCCGCGGTCGGGTCGTAGAGCCGCGGCACCAGTGCCGTGAGCGTGGTCTTCCCGCTGCCCGTCGCCCCGACCAGCGCCATCGTCTCGCCGGGCCGGATGTGCAGGGTGAGGTCCTTGAGGAGGGGCGGGGCGTCCGGCGGCGCATCGGGGTAGCGGAACTCGATGCCGGAGAAGACCAGTCCGCCGGTGCCGGGCGACGCGGGGAACCGCTGGGCTGGTGCGTCCGTGGGCCGTGCGGTGGGGGTCGGCGCGTCCGTGGTCGGTGCGTCCGCGGGGCGGGCGGTTGCGGTCGGTGCGTCCACGGGCGGCGCGCTCCCGGTCGGTACGTCCCTGTCCCGTGCGTCCCCGCCCCGTACGTCCCCGGTCCCCCTGCCCTTCGCCGATTCCTCCACCGCGGGCTCATCCATGACCTCGAAGTACCGGTCGGTGGCCGTTGCCGCCTCGTTGCCCATGGCCAGCAGGAAGCCGGTCGATTCCACCGGCCAGCGCAGCGCCAGCGCCGTCGACAGGAACGCGACGAGGGTGCCCGCGGACAGCTCGCCGTCCGCCACCTGCACCGCGCCGCACACCAGGGCGCCGCCGATCGCCAGCTCCGGAAGGAGGGTGATGCAGCTCCAGATCCAGGCCAGCAGCCGCGCCTTGCCGAGCTCGGTGGCCCGCAGCGCACGGGTCAGCTCGTGGAAGGCACGAGCCTGGCTGCGATGGCGCCCGAAGCCCTTGATGATGCGGATGCCGAGCACCGACTCCTCGACCACCGTCGTCAGATCGCCGACCTGGTCCTGGGCCCGGCGGGCCGCCCGCCCGTACTTCGCCTCGAAGATCGCGCACAGCACCATCAGCGGTGGCACCGGTGCCAGCAGCACCAGGCCCAGCGACCAGCGCTGGACCATGAGGATCACCGCGCCTACCAGAATGGTCACCCCGTTGACGAGCAGGAATGTCAGCGGGAAGGTGAAGAACATCCGCAACAGCTGAAGGTCGGTGGTCCCCCGTGACAGCAACTGGCCGGAGGGCCAGCGGTCGTGGAAGGCGACCGGCAGCCGCTGCAGATGGCGGTACAGCGCCTCGCGCATCGCCGCCTCGACCCCGGCCAGCGGGCGCGCCACCAGCCAGCGCCGCAGTCCGAACAGCAGCGCCTCCGCCAGTCCGAGGAGCAGCAGGAAGACGCCGCCGAGCCATGCCCCGCCCGGGTCGCGCTCCGCTACCGGCCCGTCCACCAGCCACTTGAGCACCAGCGGGATGACCAGGCTGATGCACGAGGCGAGTATCGCCACGCACGCGGCCGTGCCCAGGCGCGCCCGCACCGGGCGGATGAACGGCCACAGGCGCAACAGCGAGCGCACTGCGGAGCGTTGGGGTAAGGCGGTCCGGTCGGTCGGGTTCGTCGTCTGCGCGGTGTCGGCCATCATTCGCGAGCGTAAGCCGCCCCACTGACAACGTTCACCTGGATTTCTGCCGCGCACCGCAGCGGCCCGCTGTTTCGAGCCGCCGGCGGGCCGCCGCCCGCGCACCGGCCGCCGGGCCCGTGCCTCATCCCGGCACCGCCCGGAGCAGCACCACCGACCGCCCGGCCAGCGTGATCGAGCTGCCCGCCGCGTACGGCGGTTCCGCCGCCCCCGGCTGGTCCTCCCGTGCGGTGTCGACGAGGAGCTCGTAGGCGCGGGCCCAGGGCGGTCCGGGCAGGGTGAACGTGCGGGGCCGGGCGGCGGCGTGGAGGATGGCGAGGAAGCTGTCGTCGACGATGCGGATGCCCCGGGCATCGCGCTGGGAGATGTCGTTCCCGGAGAGGTACATGCCCAGCGTGGCCCCCGGGGTGAACCAGTCCTGTTCGGTCATCTCCGTACCGTCCGCGGTGAACCAGGCGAGATCACGCAGACCGCCCTGCTGATCCGGCCGCCCGGAGAAGAATGCCCGGCGGCGGAGCACGGGGTGCGCGCGCCGCAGGGCGATGAGCCGGGCGGCGAGGCCGGCCAGCGGCCGCCACTGCGGATCGTCCAGCAGCGACCAGTCGACCCAACTGGTCGGACCGTCCTGGCAGTAGGCGTTGTTGTTGCCGTGCTGGGTGCGGCCCATCTCGTCACCGGCGACCAGCATCGGCACGCCCGTCGAGAGCAGGAGGGTGGTCAGGAGGTTGCGCAGCTGGCGGTGGCGCAGCCCGGTGACGGCCGGGTCGTCACTCTCGCCCTCGGCGCCGCAGTTCCAGGACCGGTTGTCGTGGGTGCCGTCGCGGTTGCCCTCCCCGTTGTCCGCGTTGCGTTTGTGTTCGTAGGTGACCAGGTCGCGCAGGGTGAAGCCGTCGTGCGCGGTGACGAAATTGACCGAGGCGTACGGGCGGCGGCCGCCCCAGGCGTAGAGGTCGCTCGATCCGGAGAGCCGGTAGCCCAGGTCGCGGACATCGTGCTGGGCCCCGCGCCAGAAGTCGCGGACGGTGTCGCGGTAGCGGTCGTTCCACTCCGTCCACAACGGCGGGAAGGCGCCGACCTGATAGCCGCCGGAGCCCACGTCCCAGGGCTCCGCGATCAGCTTGACCCGGCGCAGCACCGGGTCCTGGGCGATCACCGCCAGGAACGGGGAGAGCATGTCGACGTCGTGCAGGGAGCGGGCCAGCGCGGCCGCCAGATCGAATCGGAAGCCGTCCACACCCATCTCGGTGACCCAGTAGCGCAGCGAATCGGTGATCAGACGCAGTACCTGGGGCTGGACGACATGCAGGGTGTTGCCGCAGCCGGTGTAGTCGGCGTAGCGGCGGGCTTCACCCGCCAGACGGTAGTAGCCGCGGTTGTCGATGCCCCGCAGGGAGAGCGTCGGGCCCAGCTCGCCGGCCTCCGCGGTGTGGTTGTAGACGACGTCGAGGATCACCTCGATCCCGGCGTCGTGCAGCGCCCGCACCATCCGTTTGAACTCGCCGACCTGCTGCCCCCGGGTCCCGGTGGCGGCATATCCGGCATGGGGCGCGAAGTAGCCGATGGAGTTGTAGCCCCAGTAGTTGCGCAGGCCCCGGCGCACCAGATGGTCCTCATGGGCGAACTGGTGCACGGGCAGCAGCTCGACGGCGGTGACGCCGAGCCGGACGAGGTGCTCCAGCGCCGCGGGGTGCGCGAGCCCGGCATAGGTGCCGCGCAGCCGCTCCGGGATACCGGGGTGGCGCATCGTGAAGCCGCGCACATGCAGTTCGTAGAGGATGGAATCCGGCCATGGTGTCTTGGGCCGGCGGTCGTCCTCCCATTCGTCGGCGCCGCCCTCGTCCCCGGTGTCCTCGCCGACCACGACGCCCTTGGGGACGTACGGCGCCGAGTCCCGGTCGTCGCGCACGGTGTCGGCGACCTGCTGCTCCGGCCAGTCGCGGACATGTCCGTAGAGCGGGGCGGGCAGTGCGAACCCCGGTCCTGACGGCTCGGTACGGGTGCCGAAGTCGCCGTCCACGGCCCTGGCGTACGGGTCCAGCAGCAGCTTCGCCGGATTCCAGCGGGCGCCGCTCCAGGGGTCCCAGCGGCCGTGCACCCGGTAGCCGTAGCGCTGGCCGGGGCGGACGCCGGGCAGAAAGCCGTGCCAGATCTCATGGGTGAGCTCGGTCAGCGCATGGCGCGTCTCGCGCTCCGCGTCGTCGAAAAGACACAGCTCCACGGCCTCGGCGCCGCCCGCCCACAGGGCGAAGTTGGTGCCGGCGATGCCATCGGGGCCGGTGCGGTACCGGGCCCCCAGTGGGGTGGGGTTACCGGGGCGGATGTCCGCGGGTGGGGCGAGTGGTTCATCCGCCACCGCCTCCTGCTCGGGTGCGCTCGACACGTGCCGGCCTCCTGCGGCTCATGGCTCGGTCGGGCGGTGTCCCGGCATGGGGGTGCCCCCCAGCGCCGGCTGGGGGAGTCCCGGCCGTGCAGGTGTCCCGCCCTCCCCGTTGTTCTTCCCGCAACCAGGCGTTGCCGCACGCTTCTCACGGCGAGGGCTGATTGTTCCGCGCCGCGCTGTTCGTGACATTCCCTTACGCGACATACCTCCCAACTTGGGCATCATCCGTCACAATCCGGTATATGACCGCCCATCAGCAGGACCGAGCAGGGGACCGAGCCGAGCACTGCCAGGGAATCCGGGTGCGGAGCCGGGTGCCGGACCGGGCGCGGGGCCGGGCGGGCCGCCCGGCGGCGGTGCGGGCGGCCCGCCGTACCCGCGTCGTGCTCGCCGCCGTGGCCGGGCTCGCCGGGGCGGTGGCGCTGGCCGGCTGCGGCGATGCGGAGGTGTTCGACGGCGGTAAACCGCGCTCCCCGGAGGAAGCGATCCGGGTCGTCCCGCACAACGGCGCGCACGGCGTACGGGCCGACGGACGGTTCGAGGTCCGGGTGCCGGAGGGGCGGCTGGAGCGGGTCGAGGCCGGCCGGACCGGTGGGGCCGGCCGGCAGCCCGTCGCGGGGCGGATCTCGCCGGACGGCATGACCTGGCGGCCGGTGCCCGGACGCCTCCAGCTCGGTGCGAAGTACACCGTCGACGTGGTGGCGCTGGACGGCGCGGGCCACCGTTCGGCCCGCCACACCACCTTCACCACCGCTGCGCCCGTCCGCCGCCTCACCGGCCGTTTCTCGCCGCAGAGCGATGCCACGGTCGGGACCGGCCTGATCTTCTCGCTGGTCTTCAACCGGCCGGTCGCCGACCGCGCGGCCGTCGAACGCGCCGTCAAGGTCGGTGCCCGGCCCGCCGTCGGCGTCGCCGCCCACTGGTTCGGCCACCGCCGGCTGGACTTCCGGCCCCGGGAACGCTGGCGTCCGGGCACCGAGATCACCGTGGATCTGCGGCTGCGCGGGGTGAAGGCCGGAGCGGGCGTCTACGGGACGCAGCGCCGGACCGTCCACTACCGGGTGGGCCGGGACCAGGTCAGCGTGATCGATGCCGCCCGGCACACCATGACGGTGCGCCAGGCCGGCCATGTGGTGGCGGTGCTGCCGGTCACCGCGGGCGACGACGAGAACCCCACCTACAACGGGACGATGGTGATCCTGGAACGGCATTCGATGACGCGGATGGACGGCGACACCGTCGGCTTCGGCGGTGAGTACGACATCCCGGACGTGCCGCACGCCATGCGCCTGACCAGGTCCGGGACCTTCCTGCACGGCAACTACTGGGCGCCGCCGGAGGTCTTCGGCGGCCTCAACACCAGCCATGGCTGCGTCGGGCTCAAGGACATCAAGGGCGGCGGCCCCGGCACCCCGGCCGGCTGGTTCTTCGGCCGCTCGATCGTCGGCGACACCGTGGTGGTGCACGGCTCCCCGGAGCGCACGGTCGCGCCGGACAACGGCCTCGGCGGCTGGAACATGCCGTGGGAGCTGTGGCGGGCCGGGTCCGCGCTTCACTGACCGGCGACCCGCCCGCCGCCTGCTCCCGCACCACCCCCGCACTTGGGACTGAACGGTGACGTTCACGGGGAGTTCACTGTCACCGCGGTGTGGTTATCTAACGGCAAGCGCGCGGCTGTCCGCGTCCGCGCGCGGGGCACCGCGGGCCGTGCGAGGGGAAAAGGGGCCAGTCGTGAACGTCCAGCCGAATTCGGGGGAGCCGGCTCGCCGGCGTCGATGGCCGCGCAGGAGCGGGGGTCCGGCCCTCCTGCTAGGTGCGATGCTGCTGCTGGTGAGCGCGTGCGGCGGCGACGGCGACGGTGACAAACCGGCCGGCAAGGCCGGGGACAGGGCCGCCTCGCAGGCGGCCGTGACGATAGCGCCCAAGGACGGCGCGCGGGACGTCGCCACCAGCGGTGTGCTGAAGGTGACCGCCCGGAAGGGCACGCTCAAGTCCGTCAAGGTCAAGGACGGCAAGGGCAACGAGGTCGACGGGCAGATAGCGGGCAGCGGCGCCCTGTGGCGGCCGAGCGGCCATCTCGGCGCCTCGACGGAGTACACCGTCGACGCCATAGCGGTGGACGGCCAGGGCCGGGAGGCCGCCGAGCACTCCAGCTTCACCACCCTCGTCCCCAAGAACACCTTCATCGGCCAGTACACCCCCGAGAACGGCCAGCAGGTCGGCGTCGGAATGCCGGTCTCGCTCCGCTTCACCCGTGGTATCACCGACCCCAAGGCCGTCGAGAGCGCCATCAAGGTCAGCGCGGAGCCGTCGGTCCCGGTCAAGGGCCACTGGTTCGGCAACGACCGGCTCGACTTCCGCCCCGAGAAGTACTGGGCGGCCGGCACCAAGGTCACCCTCAAGCTCGACCTCAACGGCGTCGAGGGCCGGCCCGGTGTCTACGGCACCCAGACCAAGGAGGTCTCGTTCACCATCGGCCGCAGCCAGGTCAGCACGGTCGACGCCGAGTCGAAGCAGATGACCGTGGTCCGCGACGGCAAGCGGATCAAGACCATCCCGATCACCTCGGGCGCGCCGGGCACCGAGACCTACAACGGCAAGATGGTGATCAGCGAGAAGCACCTCGTGACGCGGATGAACGGTGACACCGTCGGCTTCGGCGGCGACTACGACATCAAGGACGTGCCGCACGCGATGCGGCTGAGCACCTCCGGCACCTTCATCCACGGCAACTACTGGTCGGGCAGCGCGACCTTCGGCACCCGCAACGCCAGTCACGGCTGTGTGGGCCTCTTCGACCAGCGCGGTGGCGGTGACAGCTCCACCCCGGCGGCGTGGTTCTTCCGCAACTCCCTCATCGGCGATGTGGTCGTCGTCAAGAACTCCCATGACGAAACGATCCAGCCGGACAACGGCTTCGGCGACTGGAACCTCTCCTGGGAGAAGTGGCAGGCCGGCCGGTAGGACGGCCGCGGGACGGCCGGGCCCGGTGCACTGTGACGGAGTGCACCGGGCCCGATGCCGTTAACGCGTACTAACCTTCCGGCATGACTGTGAATCTCGAGGTCGCCGACGGCGTCGGCATCATCTCCCTGGACCGTCCGCCGATGAACGCACTGGACATCGCCACCCAGGACCGGCTGCGAGAACTGGCCGAGGAGGTCACCCGCCGCGACGAGGTGCGTGCCGTCGTCATCCGGGGCAGTGAGAAGGTGTTCGCGGCCGGCGCGGACATCAAGGAAATGCAGGCCATGGACCACCCGGCCATGGTGGCGCGCTCCAAGGCCCTGCAGGACTCGTTCACCGCCGTGGCCCGGATTCCCAAGCCGGTGGTCGCCGCGATCACCGGCTATGCGCTGGGCGGCGGCTGCGAGTTGGCGCTGTGCGCCGACTTCCGGATCGCGGCCGACAACGCCAAGCTCGGCCAGCCGGAGATCCTGCTGGGCCTCATCCCGGGCGCAGGCGGTACCCAGCGGCTGGCGCGGCTGGTGGGCCCCTCCAAGGCCAAGGACCTGATCTTCACCGGGCGTCAGGTGAAGGCCGACGAGGCGCTCACCCTCGGGCTGGTCGACCGGGTGGTGCCGGCCGCCGAGGTCCACGAGCAGGCGCACGCCTGGGCGGCGCGGCTGGCGGCCGGTCCCGCGCTGGCGCTGCGGGCCGCCAAGGAATCCGTCGACGCGGGTCTGGAGACGGACATCGACACCGGTCTGACCGTCGAACGCACCTGGTTCGCGGGGCTGTTCGCGACCGAGGACCGCGAGACCGGCATGCGCAGCTTCGTCGAGGAGGGTCCGGGAAAGGCCAAGTTCCGCTGAAACAGCTGATGTTGGCGGGAGGGGTGAGGTTTGGCCGCGGTGCAATGCCTCGTGTGGGCGAAAAAGAAAAGGCTTAATTGCACCTTAAGGCAGCCTTGTTGACGTGTCCGGCCGCGCCCTCGGACATCCCGTGCCACCGCAGGTCAGCCAGGCCGCACCGGAACCTTAACCGCCGTTGGCAGATGTCTCGCCGGGGGGCTGGAACCGACGATTCCGGACAATCGATTCCGTCGGTTCCGCCCCCGTGGACGCCACGCAGCAGCCATGATGGGGCGCATGGCGGGCCTCGAAGGAATGGAGCATCCGCGGCCACGGAGCGATCCGGCCGCCGCACGACGGGGCATCCCCGGTGCGGACGGAGACACCGCGCCGGCTCGCCGGGCACCGGAGTCCGTGGCACTCGATCTGGTCGGCGACCCCACCCTCGGTGCGGTCCGGCTGCCCTCGCGCCCCCAGTCCGCCGGCATCGCCCGCCGGCTGACCGCCGCCGTACTCCTCACACAGTGGTCCCTGACCCCCCAGCTCACCGAGCATGCCGTGCTGCTGGTCTCCGAGCTCGTCGGCAACGCCGTGCGGCACACCGGGGCCCGTACGTTCGGGCTCCGGATGCTCCGCCGCCGTGGCTGGATCCGTATCGAGGTGCGCGACCCGTCCCGCGGACTGCCGTGTCTCATGCCGGTCCAGGAGATGGACATCAGTGGCCGCGGACTCTTCCTCGTCGACAAGCTCTCCGACCGCTGGGGCGTGGATCTGCTGCCCCGCGGCAAGACGACCTGGTGCGAGATGCGGATCGCCGACCGCGCAGATGGGTGGTAGAGGGGGCGCTGAGCCGGCTGATGCGCTCGCGCCGCCTGGTGCGCGACGTTGAGACCCTGCCCCCTGCACGAAGTCGCGATCCGCCGGCAGTCCGGCGCAAGGACCGACGCCTCCATGCCTCCAGCTCGGTGCGGCACGACCGATCCCACAGCCGCATCGCGGCGGCTGTCCTCATCCCAGCAGCTGACCCTGCCCGACCACGCCATGAAGAACACGACTTACGACTGTCGTGAAGGGCGCACGCCACCACATATACGCAGAAGTTGACAACCTCGCAGTCGATGTCCTGCTGATCGCTCGGCCGGTGTTCACGCAGAGTTGGTGTCGTATCGCTTCGATGAGCGGGCTGCCCCACCCATCCCCGACTCTCCATGCCCATGTGAGGAGCTTCCATGGTCCCCGATCCGATCATCCCGACGTCCGAGTCCGAGCTCGGCGACAGACCCGAGACGACGACCGGCACCACCCGCCGTAGGTTCCTCCAGGGCACGGGGGCCGCCGCCGGGGCGCTGGTGCTCGGCGCGACCGCCGGGGCGGGCGGCGCGTACGCCGCTCCGACGCCCAGGTACGTCGTGCCAAAGGGCTTCAAGGGCAACATGTCCGACCTGAAGCATGTCGTGATCCTCATGCAGGAGAACCGGTCCCTCGACCACTACTTCGGCACGTTCCCCGGCGTACGCGGCTTCCACGACAAGCAGGCACTGCGGTTCCAGGACGGCACCACCGTCTTCCAGCAGAAGGACGGCAGCGGCAACATCGTCACCCCGCAGGCCGACGACGGAGCCTGGGGCAACGACCACGGAGCCTGGGGCGACGTCGACCATCGCAAATGGGACCTGTGGGTGCAGCACAACGGCGCCAGCTGCATGAACTACCACAGCGACGCCTACATGAGCTTCTACCACTCGGTCGCCGCGCAGTACACCATCGCCGACCAGAACTTCTGCTCTGAGTTCGGGCCGACCGACCCCAACCGAAAGTACCTGTGGAGCGGTACCGCCAACAGCGAGACGGGCAACACCGATGAGTCCAACTACTCCCGTTCCTGGATCACGGTGGCCGAGCAGCTCCAGCAGGCCGGCATCGACTGGCGGCTCTACTCCGACAACAGCGGCAACGGACGACAGGGGTACCTCAGCACCTGGGTCGGCGACTACGGCGACAACGAGCTGAAGTACTTCAAGGGGTTCGACCCGGAGGGGCTGAGCGCCGACGACCCCAAGCTGCGGCCCGGCACCGGGCTGATCTGGCGCGGCAACGCCACGTACTACTCCGGCACGACCTCGCCGAGCGACGACTCGGACGACAACCTCGACGCGGTCCTCAAAGACTTCCATGACGCCTGCCGGCCGGGCGCGGAACACCCGCTGCCGGCGGTCTCCTGGATCGTGGCGCCGTACGGCTGGTCCGAGCACCCGAGCGCGGACACCCTGCACGGCGAGCGCTACGTCAAGAAGGTGCTCGACAGCCTGCAGAGCAACCCCGATATCTGGAACCACACCCTCTTCATCCTCAACTACGACGAAAACGACGGGAAGTTCGACCACGTGCTGCCGCCGTGGCCCGAGCCGGGCACGGCGCGTGAGTACGTCGGCGACTACCCGCTCGGCTTCGGCCCGCGGGTGCCGATGCTGCTGGTCTCGCCGTGGACCCGCGGCGGGTACGTCGCCTCGGAAGTCTTCGACCACACCTCGACGATCACGTTCCTCGAGACCTGGGCGACCCACCTCGGCAAGCCGTTCCGCTGCCCCAACATCAGCGACTGGCGGCGCTCGATCGCGGGCGACCTGACCAGCGCGCTCGACTTCGCCCACCCGCAACCGGGGCCGGCCACCTTCCCGGACCCGCTCGCCGAGCAGTCGGTGTCGATCGCCGCCGACCACATGAAACCGCGCCCGCTGAGCTTCCATCCGCACGCGACGGTCTCGGAGGACCACGCGTCGGGGACGGTCACCGCCAGGATGACCCTGACCGGCGGCCCGAAGGACAAGGCCTTGAGCTTCCAGGTCTTTCCCGACAAGTACCAGGCGTTCTCCAGCACGCCGTTCACCGTCACCGCGCGCAAGCCGCGCGAGTACACCTGGGACGCCAAGGCCACCGACGGCAAGTACGCGTTCTCGATCTACTCCAACGACGGCTTTGTGCGCTCCTTCGCCGGCCAGGTCGCGCCCGCCGGAAAGCGGGACGGTGGCCTCCCGCGCGTGGAAGCCGACCTGCTGAAGGGCGAGGGCACCACGCACGAGGCCCAGGTGAAGCTCACGTTGCACAACGACGGCACCAAGCCGGTGCACTACACGCTCACCGCTCACGACTACCTCGGCGGCACCCGGAAGGTCACGGTGGCGCACGGCGAAACGAAGGTCGTCATGTGGCCGACCCAGGAGGGCTACTACGACGTGGTCGTCACTGTCGACACCGACACGACCTGGACGCAGCGCTACGCCGGCCGGATCGCCACTGCCGGAAAGGGCTGATCGGCAGGACATCCGTGGCGACGGCGGCCGTCCTGACCGCCGTCGCCACGGTGCTCGCCGTGGTCGGGGACCGGAAACGCAGCGGCAGCCACCGCGCCGGTCCCCGGACGCTGCCGAGAGCCGGTTTCCCTGGCCCAGGTGCCCCACCGGCCCGGCCGGGGTGCCCCGACGGCCCGGAGGCCGGTCGGTGCTCCGCTCGCGCGGTGACGGTCCGTAGGATGGGACGTCATGCTCGCGCGAGGTACGGAGAGGAGGAGGACATGCACCAGGTGCGCCGGTCGGCCACGCTGACGCTGCTGCTCCTCCTCGCCGTCACCTTCGGGCCGCTGCTGTGCCGCATCGGCGGCGACCAGGCCTGGCTGGCGGGCCGGGCGGTGTCGGCCGCGGCGGCATGGCGCACCGGCGATACGACGGCGGCCTCCCCGGCCACGGCCTCCCCGGCCACGGCCTCCCCGGCCACGGCCTCCCCGGCCACCGCGAGCCGGGCCACCGCGAACCCGGCGGGCGTCGACGCACCCGCACGGCCGGCCGCCGCCGACAGCGGTCCGCGGCTCGATCCCGATGCCCCGATCGCCGTTGCCCATGCGCCCAAGAGGTGCTCGGACCGGCATGCGCCGGGGCCCGGCGAGTCCGCCCCGCTGCCCTCCCCGCACCGCGGTGAGCCCCTCGCCCCCGCCACCACCGGCCCGGGGCCGCTCGCCGCGGACCTGCCCGCGCAATGCGCGCTCGCCCGGCCGCCGACCGCCGGCGCGCCCGCCATCGATCACACCGCGCTCCTGCCCGTACTGCGGATATAGGCCGCTGCCCCGACGCACCCGGCCTGCATTCCCCCCGTACGTCTGGAGCTTCCGCATGCCCGTTTCCGCCTCTCCCACCCGCAAACTGGCCGCCATCGGCGCGGTCATCGCCCTCGTCGTGGCCGTCATCGCCATCGGGGTCGCCGTCGGCACGTCCGTCGAGGGCGACCGCGGCACCGACCGCACCGGCGCCCCCGAGGCCGCCTCCTCCGCCGCGCCCGAGGAGGACCCCGCACAGCAGAAGATGTTCGACGACCTCGCCAAGCGGACCAGCCGGCGCCAGGGCGGCGACCCGCTGGCCGTCGGCAGGAAGGACGCCCCGGTCGTCCTGGTCGAATACGCCGACTACCAGTGCTCGTTCTGCGGCCGCTTCACCCGCGAGACCCAGCCCGCACTGATCAAGAAGTTCGTCGGCAAGGGCACCCTGCGCATCGAGTTCCGCAACTTCACCGTCTTCGGCGCCGACTCCGAGCGGGCCGCCCGCGCCTCCTGGGCCGCCGGGCAGCAGGGCAAGTTCTGGCAGCTCCACGACGCCCTGTACGCCAAGACCCGTAAGGGCCAGGCGCTTGCCGAGGACAAGCTCGTCGAGCTGGCCCGCACGAGCGGGGTGGCGGACATCGAGAAGTTCCGCGCGGACCTGAAGAGCGCGGACGCCGACCGGGCGCTGAAGAAGGACCAGGACGAGGGGTACCAGCTCGGGGTGCAGTCCACGCCGTCCTTCCTCATCAACGGCCGGCCGGTCGCCGGGGCCCAGCCCGCCGGGGTCTTCGCGCAGGCGATCGAGGACGCGGCGGCGCGGGCGGCCGGGAACGGACCGGCGGCCAAGGGGGCCGGGAAGTGAACGACATCGGCTATCTGGCGGCCTTCCTGGGCGGTGCGCTGGCGCTGCTCAGCCCGTGCAGTGCGTTGCTGCTGCCGGCGTTCTTCGCCTACTCCCTGTCGACCCCCGGCCGGCTGGTGGCCCGTACCGGGGTGTTCTATCTGGGGCTGGCCACGACGCTGGTGCCGCTCGGCGCAGCCAGCACGGCGGCCAGCCGGCTCTTCAACGGCCACCGCGATCTGCTGATCGCCGTCGGCGGCTGGGTCGTCATCGCGATGGGTCTCGCCCAGATCCTCGGCCTGGGCTTCGCCTCCCGGCGTGCGCAGGCCGCCGCCGCGAGAATCACCCCGCGGTCGGCCGTCTCCACCTTTCTGCTCGGCTGTGTCTACGGCCTGGCCGGCTTCTGTGCGGGCCCGATCCTCGGCGCGGTGCTGACGGTGACGGCGGTCAGCGGCTCGCCGCTGTACGGCGCCTCGATGCTCGCCGTCTACGCACTGGGCATGGCGCTGCCGCTGTTCGTGCTGGCGCTGCTGTGGGACCGCTGCAAGCTCGGCACCCGGGGCTGGCTGCGAGGCCGTGAATTCACCCTCGGAAAGCTCCGGCTGCACACCACCTCGGTGCTGTCCGGGGTGTTCTTCATCGGCATCGGGGTGCTTTTCCTGCGGTTCAACGGGACCAGCGCACTGCCCGGAATTCTCGACGCGGACGCCGAATTCCGGGCCGAGGAATGGGCGGCACGGATCGGCAACGGTGTACCGGACCACGTCCTGATCGCGGTGGCCGCGCTGCTCGTCGCCGGGGTGCTCGGCCGGATCGCGCTCCGCCCGGAGAAGAAGCCGCGGGGCGGTACGGCACCGCTCCGCGGCGGTGGCGGGGCCGGGAGCGGGCGGTCGTCGGGCGGAACGGAACGGCCGGGGGAGGACGCCGGCCGGCCAGGGGGAGACGTCGACCGGCCGCGGGAAGACGTCGACCGGCCGCGGGAAGACGTCGACCGGCCGCGGGAAGAGGCCGACCGGCTGCAGGAAGAGGCCGACCGGCCGCGGGGCGGGACCGAATAGCCGCGGGGCGGGACCGAATAGCCGCGGGGCGGGGCCGGATGGCCGCGGGGCGGGGCCGGATGGCCGCGGGGCGGGGCCGGATGGCCGCGGGGCGGGGCCGGATGGCCGCGGGGCGGGGCCGGGCCGTGGAAAGACGGCGCCGGAACCCCGCCCCCGGGCTCACAGCCACACGTTGTCGTTGACCGACCCCAGGCCCGTGCCCGACAGCCGCCGGTGCAGGGCCAGTGCCTGGTCCTCGGTCAGCGAGGCGACATGGTCCGCGGCGGCACGCAGCCGGTCGCCGTGCAGTGCCAGCTCCTCGGCGCGGTCCGGTGGCAGCAGTTCGGGTGCGTCATGGGTCCAGCGCAGCAGCTCGCTCACCACCCGCCGCTTGCCGTGCTGCTGGGTGGCCAGGGCCGGGCGGTCGATGACGTAACACCACACCAGTTCCTTGAGCAGATCGCAGGCGGCCCGCCGCTCTGCCGGGATCACCAGCCGCGCCCCGTAGCGGATCGCCGCCGCGCCGCCCACCTCCAGCTCGATCCCACGGGTGAAGTACGAGATCAGATCGGCGGTGCGGCGGTTGACCGCGACCGCGTCCTCGTGGCTGCCGCTGTAGGGGGCGGGCACCGCCAGCCGCTTGCCGATGTCCGCCATCATCACCAGCGCCGCCGCACGGTCGAAGGCCCCGCCCTCCCGCGCCCGCTTGGCCTGGACGTAGTCCAGGAAGCGGCGGATCTCCCGCTCGGTGTCGGCGCCCGCGGCACCGTCCGGCGGGAACAGCGCGGCCAGCGGGATCAGGCCCGTACGGTAGAAGTCCTCGACGTCATGGCAGGCGTAGGTGACATCGTCCGCCCAGTCCATGACCTGCTCCTCGACCGGTACGGCGGTGTCCGGCCGGGCGGCCCGCACCCAGGAGAACGCCTCCCGGTCGGCGACGTAGACGCCCCACTTCACATGCCGCGCCGGATCCTGGTCGACGGGCGCCCGCTCCCAGGGGTATTTGGTGGCGGCATCCAGACAGGCGCGGGTCAGATGCAGTCCGCGGTGGCCCGGGTATTTGTGGGCGGCGAGGAAGGTCAGCACCCGCAGGGTCTGCGCATTGCCCTCGAAGCTGTCCAGCACCCCGTCCGCGAAGTGCAGCTCGTCCATCGTGGCGCGCAGCGCCAGCTCACCTGCGTGCCCGAAGGGCGGATGGCCGATGTCGTGGGCCATGCACGCGGCCTCGACGAGCGCCGGATTCGGCCCGCCGTACCGGCGCTCCAGCCGCTCCGCCATCCGCCGGCCGAGCTGAGCCACCTTCATCGAGTGCGTCAGCCGGGTGTGATACGCGCCCAGCTCGGCGCTCGCCACCACCTGGCTCTTGCCGGCCAGCGCCCGCCACTGGGTCGAATACAGGATCCGGTCGACGTCATGCTCGAAGCCGGACCGCTGCCCGTCGTCGGGCACCCGTCGCCGCAGGGAGTGCTGCTCCAGGTCCTCATCGCTGTACTTGGCTGGTCGCATGCGCGGATGGTAGTCCCACCCTGTCCGCCGGCGGCCGGCCGGTGGCCCCGGGACCGTCCGCCCCGGGGCGGACGGAACACCTAAGCGCTCAGCCGGCGCCGCCAGCGCGGGTGCGGACGGGCGTGCGGGCGGGCGTGCGGGTGGTGGGCGTCCGCCCTGCGACGGCGGTCGTTGCAGAGCAGGCACTTGCCGTAGCCCGGCGGGAGAGGATCTTCCGGGTCGCCGTACAACGGGTCGACCGCGCCGTTCGGATGTATGGCGCAGCCGGTCGGGCCGGTCTCCGCGCCCAGCGAGCCGGCAGCGGCCAGCGCTTGGCGGAGGACGTCGACGAGCTGGTCCGCATCGCGCCGGGTGGGCGCGGACTGCAGGGCGGAGGCAAGGTCGGAGGCGGTGGTCAGCGCGGTCTGGAGTTCGCGCAGGTTTGCGTAACCCATGCCTCGGAGCGTAGGCGGACCCACTGACAGTTGATCTTCCGATCGCACTTCGCGGCTTCCCATGGCGGCATGCATGCCCGCTCCGGCCCACGATTTAGCACCGGGAGGGTGACGGGCGCCTTGCCGGTCCATGAAGGGCGGGGTGGGCCCGGGGTGCCGTCCCCCCCACCCCCGGACCCACCCCCCGCCCCCTCCCCCGAAGGGGGAGAGGGGGAGGGGGCGGGGGCGGCTGGGGGAGAGCCCCGAGCGGGGCCCGGAGAGCCCCGAGAGGGCCGGGAAGAGCCCCGAGAGGGCCGGGAAGAGCCCCGAGCGGGGCGGGAAAGAGCTCCGAGCCGAGGCCGCCGCCTCGCTCAGGGCGCGATCGGCAGTGCCCGCTTGTGGTCCGTGAGGCGGTAGCGGCGGACGATGGCCTGGGCTGCCGCGATGTCGACCGGCCTGCCCTCCAGGAAGTCGTCGATCTGGTCGTAGCTCACACCGAGCGCGTCCTCGTCCGGCTTGCCGGGGTCGAGCGTCTCCAGGTCGGCCGTCGGCACCTTGTGCACCAGCTCATCCGGGGCGCCCAGCGCCGCCGACACCGCGCGCACCCGGCGCTTGGTCAGCCCGGTGAGCGGCACCACGTCGGCCGCGCCGTCACCGAACTTCGTGAAGAAGCCGGAGACCGCCTCGGCCGCGTGGTCGGTGCCCACGACCAGGCCGTTGTGGGCACCCGCGACCGCGTACTGCGCGATCATGCGCTGGCGCGCCTTGATGTTGCCCTGGACGAAGTCCTGGTGGCGGGCGTCGCGGAAGGTGAGGCCGCCGTCCAGCGCGGCCTGCAGCGCCGCGTCGCTGGCGGGGCGGATGTCGACGGTCAGTTCGCGGTCGGCGCGGAGGAACTCCAGCGCCCGCCGGGCGTCCTTCTCGTCCGCCTGCACGCCGTACGGCAGCCGCATCGCGTAGAACGTCGCCTCGTGCCCGGCGGCGCGGGCCCGTTCCACGGCGAGCTGGCAGAGCCGGCCTGTGGTGGTGGAGTCGACGCCGCCGCTGATCCCCAGGACCAGCGAGCGCAGGCCCGTGGAGGTCAGCCGCTCGGTGAGGAAGACCACCCGGCGCTCGATCTCCTGCTCGGCGTCGAAGGACGCGGTCACCTGGAGATCCCGGGCGATCTCCTGCTGCAGGGCCTTGAACGCCGGGTCGGTCACGGCTGCTCCTCGTGTTCTCGTGCTGCGTCGCGCGGTGCGGGTGACGCGTTGTTCCCGTGCCGCCGCGCAGGGTTTCCTACGCCGGTCAGGCGCGGTTCCGCGGAAGCGGAACGGCACGCCGGTAGGAAACCTTATGCCGGGTGCGCCCACTTCTTGAGGGCGGCCTTGGTCGGGAAGTCCGCGACGTCCTTGTCCAGCGGCTGGTCGGTGTACTGGTGGATGCGCCACTTCGCCTTGATCCGCGGATTCCCGGCGGAGACGTAGTCGGCGATCCACAGGCCGTCGGCCACGTAGGACGTGCTGTCGTGGTGGAGCCAGAAATCATGGTTGCAGTAGAGGAGCACCCGGTGGGTGGGGCGCAGCCTCTTCACCTCGGCCAGGAACTGGTCCTTTTGCGCATTGCTCGCATACGTCCCGTCGCCGGTGCTCTCCCAGTCGCAGGCGAGGATGTCGCCCTGGGCCGAGGCGCATTTCTCGACGAAGTAACTCGCCTGGGCGGCGATGTTCCCCGGCCACAGAAAGTGGTAGAAACCGACCACACAGCCCGCTGCGCGGGCCGTTGCCGCCTGTGCGGACTGATGCGGATTGACGTAGGAGCGGCCTTCGGTCGCCTTGACGAAAACGAAGTCCAGCCCTGCGGCGGAGTACGAGGTGTTGTAGGCGCTGACATCGATACCGTGCAGCATGAACGGCCTCCTGCCGATCGGACCTGCGGATTCGAAGTCTCAACTGCTCGAAGCGTCAACCGTGTTGCAGCATGTTCCGAACGTTCCCGGTCGCCCGGGTTCCGGCGTTCCGGTGATCAGGTGTTCCTGCGGTCCGGCGTTTCTGCGATCCGGTTTTTCTGCGTGCGATTCAGTCTCGTTCCAGCAGTTCAGCATGTTTGCTACCGGGGACGCCAGATCGTGGTAAGGAAGTTCCTTGTGCCGCGGTCAAGTTGAGGCGGGCCGCTTCAGCGCCGCAGCGCCCGGCGCACCAGTCGTCGTGCGCGGGCGCGGGCCCGCCCGAGAGTGCGCCGCCAGGCGCGGCTTCCGCGCGTCGACCGCAGTTCCTCGAAGAGGAGTTGATAGCGGCCGGCGATCGGCTCCGGGTCGTAGCGGTGTGAGCTTTCCAGTGCGGTCCTGGCCATGTCGCGGCGGCGCTGCGGGTCCTCGATGAGCTGGAGGAGGGCGCCGGCCAGCGCCCGGCCGTCGCCGCGCGGCACCAGCAGCCCGTCCGTACCGTCGTGGATGATCTCGGCCGGGCCCAGCGGGCAGTCGGTGCTGACGACCGGCACCCCGCAGCGCATCGCCTCGACGATGGTCATGCCGAAGGACTCGGCGTCCGAGGCCGAGGCGACGATCGACGCCTTGGCGAACTCCGCCTCTATCGGGGAGCGCGGCCCGGTCAGCTCCGCCTGCCGGCTCAGCCCGAGCCCGTCGATCAGGCCCTGGAGCTGTTCGCGCTCGGCGCCGCCGCCGTGTATCCGCAGCTGCCAGTCGGGGTGCTTGACGGCGACCGCGGAGAACGCCTCGATCAGCAGGTCGAACCGCTTGCCGCGGACCAGCCGGCCGGCCGCCGCGATCACCTTCGCGGTGCCCTCGGACGGCGGCCCGGCAGGCGCGGGCACGATGTTGGGCACGGCCAGCACCCGGACCCCGGGCAGCGGCATCCGTGACCGGTAGACGGCGGCATCCGCCTCGGTGGTGGTGACCAGGGCGTCCAGCGTCCGGTAGTGGCGCGCGAGTTCCGACCGGAGCTGCTTGTTGTGGGCGTCGTGCCGGAGGTGCTCCTGGGCGATGCGCAGGGCCTGGCGGGGGCCGAAGCGTGCCAGGTAGACATTGATGCCGGGCCGGGTGCCGATCAGCACCTCCGCGTCGGTGGCGCGCAGGAACTCCGCGGCCCGGACGTCGACCAGCCGGTTGTACTGGTGGTGCCGCTTCTCGGCGAGCGGGAAGTCCTGCGCGGGCTCACCGAAGAGCGGATCGGCCATGTCCTCGCTGCCCACCCGGGTGTCCACCAGCGGCACCAGCCGCACCCGCGGGTCCAGGGTGAACCGGGGGACCTCGCGGTGCCGCAGCATCGAGACGATCTCGACGTCGTGCCGGTCGGCGAGCGCGGCGGCGAGGTTGAAGGTGGTGCGGATGGTGCCGCCGATGGCGTAGGCGTTGTGCAGCAGGAGGGTGATCTTCATGCGGTGTCGTGCTCTTCCCCGAGAGGTGCCGAGTCGTTCCGACCGGCCGGTGCGCTCGCGGCCCGGTCGGAACGACCGGCCCGTCCGGCACCGGGCCACGGTGGCGGTAAGGGGTAAGCCGATGGCGTGGCGAGGGTGAGAGGCCGGTAAGAACCGCCGGTGAGATCCGGGTAAGAAAGCCACCGCCGGACCGGCCGCCCGCCGCTGCGCCTCCGGGGCCTTGGCAGACTTGCCGGGTGACCCATTCCGTACTGCTCGCCGAGGACGACCGTCCGATCCGCACCGCGCTGGAGCGTGCCCTGACCCTGGAGGGGTACCAGGTCACCGCCGTCGCGGACGGCATCCAGGCACTCGCCGCGGCGCACCGCGAGCGGCCCGATGTGATCCTGCTGGACGTGATGATGCCGGGGATCGACGGACTGCAGGTGTGCCAGGTGCTGCGGGCCGAGCAGGACCGCACCCCGATCCTGATGCTCACCGCCCGGGTCGAGACGGCGGACCGGATCGCCGGTCTGGACGCCGGGGCGGACGACTACGTGGTCAAGCCGTTCGAGGTCGAGGAGGTCTTCGCCCGGCTGCGGGCACTGCTGCGGCGGACGACGGCGGGGACGGCGGAGGAGGGCGGTGCGGCTGCCGGCTCCGGCGGCAGCGATGAGACCGGAGCCGCCGAGGGCCCGTACGACAGCCGGGCGGCGGACAGCGGCGTCGTCGAGGCGGCGGATCTGCGGATCGACGGCCCCTCGCGCCGTGCCTGGCGCGGCGACCGGGAGCTGGAGCTGACCCGGACCGAATTCGAGCTGCTGGAGCTGCTGGCCCGCAATGCCGGGATCGTCCTGGACCATTCGACGATCTACGACCGGATCTGGGGGTACGACTTCGGGCCCGGCTCGAAGAACCTCGCGGTGTACGTGGGCTATCTGCGGCGCAAGGTCGATGTCCCGGGCAGCCACCCGCTGATCCACACGGTGCGTGGCGTCGGTTACGTACTGCGGGAGGACTGAGGTGTCCGGGCCCCGCGACCGTACCGGGACCGGACCCGGAAACCGGCCCGGCCGCCGGCTGCGCGCCCGGCTGCGGAGCTGGGCGGGTTCCTGGCGCCGCGGCGGGTCGGCGGCCTGGCTGCGCACCCGTAAGCCGGCCAGCCTGCGCACCGCCTTCGCGGTGGCCTTCGCGGCGGGGGCCGCGGCGGTGACCGTCCTCGTCGGCTTCCTCAGCTATGACGCGGCGGCCCGGCTGGTACGGGTCGACGAGAAGTCGGTGTTCTCGCAGGTCGTACGGGATCTGCGCAGTCAGGTCCAGGAGCGGCCGTTCGTGCCCGCCGACTACACGAGCTCCGACCCCGACCACGACGGGCCGCGCGACGACCTGACCCGTCCCACCCGTACCGATGTGCAGATCCTGGGCGCCGACGGCCGGATCGTGGAGCCGGGCCGCCCGGCCCTCCCGGCCGGTGCCGGCGAACGCCGGATCGCCGCCGACGCACACGCCGGCCGGTATGCGGAGCGGGAGGCGGACATCGGCGACGAGGAGTACCACGTCGCGACGGTGGCGCTCGGCGGCGGCCGCGGTGCGGTGCAGGTCGCGCAGAAGTTCAGCGAGACCGAGGATCTGCTCTCCGCGCTCCAGCAGCGCACCGCGCTGCTGGCCGCCGCGGTCATCGCGCTGTCCGGCGCGGGCGGCTGGTGGCTGGCGCGCCGGATCACCGGCCGGCTGGTGCGGCTGACCTCGGTCGCCGAGAACGTGGCGGAGCACGGGCGGCTGGACGTCCCGGTCCCGGTGGCGGGGCGGGACGAGGTCGCCCGGCTCGGGCGGGCCTTCGACGACATGCTCGGCCGGCTGGCCAGCGCGGTCCAGGACCAGCAGCGCCTGGTCCAGGACGCCGGCCATGAGCTGCGCACCCCGCTGACCTCGCTTCGTACGAACATCTCGCTGCTGAAGCGGTTCGACGAACTGCCGCCGGACGCCCGCGACGAACTGCTGGCCGATCTGGCGGGGGAGGCCCGTGAACTCAGCGATCTGGTCAACGAACTGGTGGACCTGGCGGCCGGACAGCGCGACGACGACCCGCTCTCGGACGTGAGCCTGGCCGATGTCGCGGAGAAGGCGGCGGCCTCGGCCCGCCGCCGCACCGGTCGCGAGATCACCGTACGGACCGTCCGCCCGGCGGTGGTCGAGGGCCGGCCCGCCGCACTGCACCGCGCGGTCACCAATCTGCTGGAGAACGCCGCCAAGTTCGACGCGGGCGGGACGGAGCCGATCGAGGTCGTCGTCACGGGCGCCCGCGTCGAGGTTCTCGACCGCGGCCCCGGTATCGCGGACGCCGACCTCGACCGGGTCTTCGACCGCTTCTACCGGGCGGCGGCGGCCCGCGGCCTGCCCGGCTCGGGCCTCGGCCTCGCCATCGTCCGCGAGATCGCCACCGCACATGGCGGCCATGCCTTCGCCACTCGCCGTCCGGGCGGCGGCGCCACTTTGGGCTTCAGGGTCGGGACGGGGAAGGACAACGGCAGAGGAGCCGGGGCCCATACGGGGACCGCGCCGGGAGTCTGCGGCCGGGAGCCCGAGGCCGGGCGCTGACACCGGGAGTCCTGGGCCGGGAGCCGCAGGCCGGGGCGCCGAAGCCGGGGTCTGCGACCGGGGGCCTGCGACCGGGGGCCTGCGACCGGGGGCCTGCGACCGGGGCCTGGGGCCGGGGCGCCTGAGACCAGGGCGCCGGCCGCAGGATTTCCCGGCCTCTCAGCGCGCCGCCTCCCCCTGGGCCACCTCCACCGTCTGGTGCAGATCGGCCGCGGCGTCCAGGGCGGCGGCCGCGGAGAAGGTGACGCAGGCGAGCAGGGCCGCGGCGATCAGCCGGCGGCCGTGGACGCCGGCGCGTACCGGAGCGTGGTCCGAGGCCCGCTCGGGGGTCAGCAGGGCGGCGACCCGGCGGGGCACCGGGCCGGTCGTCGCGGCGAGAACGGTGCGGGGACGGTGCGCCGCCGGGGCGGCGGGGCGGGCGGCCAGCGCGGCCCGGCCGATGGCGCGGGCCGTCACCCGGCGGTCGCCCACCCGGGACGCGGCCGATTCGTCGGCCCAGCGCTCCAGGGCATAGGCCAGGGGCGCGCGCAGGGACCGGAGCAGCGGATGGCAGACCGCGGCCAGCGCGGCCGTGAGCAGGAAGAGATGATGCCGGCCCGCGAGATGGGCGCGCTCATGGGCGAACAGCGCCTCCCGCTCGTCCGGCGACAGCGCCCGCAGCATCCCGGCCGTGACCACCACCCGGCCCGGCCGCCCCGGAAGGGCGTAGGCATCGGGTGCGGAGTCCGGCAGGACGCACAGATCGCCGGTGGCGGGGTGGGTGTCGGTGGCGAGCCGGGCGGTGCGCAGCTCGGTGTGATGGCGGTGGGCGCGGTGGGTGACGGCCAGCGCACAGGCGGCGAGCAGACCGGCGGCGGCAGCGGCCGCGGGGACCGATACGACGGGATCGTCGCCGAGCAGCGGTGCGGAGAGATGGCCCAGGGCGGCGACCGGGGGCAGCTGCAGCGCCCCGGCGGTCAGCAGCAGGCCGAGCGCCGCGGTCGTACAGGCGGCCAGCGCGACCGCGCAGCCGGTCAGCAGCCAGGCGGCGGCGCGCGGCGGCAGCGACTCCGCCAGCCGGCGGGCGGCCGGCACCGCGAGCAGCGGCATCAGCAGGGGAATCCATACGGCGAAGATCACGGGGCGGCTCCGGGTCCGGGCTGCGGGCCGGCGCCCGGCGCCTCGGGGGCGCCGTCCCCCGCGCCCTCCAAAAGGGTCCGCAGCAACTGCTCGTCCTCGCTGGTGAGCTGGGAGACGAAGCGGGCAAGGGCGCTGCCGCGGTCGTCCTGCTTGTCCAGCTCGCTGCGCATCCGCCGGGCGGTCAGCCCCGCGGAGTCCTGTATCGGCGAATAGGTGAAACCGCGGCCGGCCCGGGAGCGGGAGACCGCTCCCTTGTCGTGCAGCCGGGTGAGGATCGTGGTGACCGTGGTCCGCGCGAGCCGGCCGCCCAGCGCGCTCTGCACCCCGGCGGGACTCAGCGGCTCCCCGGCCGCCCAGAGCGCCGCGAGCACGCTCGCCTCCAGCTCGCCTGAGGGACGCCGCTGCACGGGTGATGTCTCCGACATGGAACGCCCTTCACCTTTTCGTCGTCTACAGTTCCGTAGACCGTCTACGTGACTGTAGTCGGTCGGGCCTGCCGGAGGCGGGCCCGCAACCCATTATGGGAGGGGCCGCCGACATGTCTGTAGCCGGCGCATTTCCGCAGGTGACAGCAGTCACCCAGGCCGTGAACGTGCTCGACGCCGGATCCCTGCTGGCCGCGTTCGGCGCGCTGGGCGTCGCCGTCGTGCTGTTCGCCGAGACCGGGCTGCTGGTCGGCTTCTTCCTGCCCGGTGACTCGCTGCTGTTCACCGCCGGACTGCTGTGCGCCCCGGGCACCACCGGCGCCGTCCACCTCGCGCTGCCGCAGGTGCTCACCGCCGCCGCCGTCGGGGCGCTCGCCGGATCCCAGACCGGCTACTGGATCGGCCGGCGCGGCGGCCGCGCCCTGCTGGCCCGCAGTCGCGCCCGCCGGCTGCACGAGGGCGCCGCCCGCGCCGAGGAGTTCCTCGCCCGCTACGGCCACGCCAAGGCCATCGTCCTCGCCCGCTTCGTCCCCGTCGTACGCACCGTGCTGAACCCGCTGGCCGGCGCCCTCGGCGTGTCCGCCCGCACCTTCGCCCTCTGGCAGATCGCCGGCGGCCTGCTCTGGACGCTCGGCCTCACCCTCGCCGGATACGCCCTGGGGGCGTCCGTACCGAACGTCGACCGCTACCTGCTGCCGCTGGTCGCCCTGGTGGTGCTGGTGTCGCTGGCCCCGCTCGCCGTCGAACTGCTCCGCTCCCGCAGGCGCCCGGAGACGACGACCGGCCCCACGCCGCCGCCCGGCGCCTGAACCACCACACCCGTCCGTCCCGCACCACCGCACCGAAGCCGCCGAGCCGCCAAGGAGAACCCCCGTGAACCACCTCGCCTTCGGGGGAGCCTCGATCGACGGCGGCCCGTACACCCGGATCACCGCGCTTGCCCAGCACGTCCCGCACGGCCTCAACACCGTCATCACCTACTGGACCGACTACGGCCTCGCCCTCTTCGCCGTCCTGATGCTGATCAGCTGGTGGCGGGCGCGGCACGGCGCCTGTGGTGCCATGGCGACAGCGCTGGCCACCCCCGTCGTCGTGGTCGCCGCCTTTCTCGTCAACGACCTCGTCAAGACCTTCTTCGACGAACAGCGGCCCTGCCAGACGCTCCACACCGTCACCGTCGAGGCCTGCCCCGGGCCCGGCGACTGGTCCTTCCCCAGCAACCACTCCGCCATCGCGGCGGCGGCCGCGGTCGCCCTGCTGCTGTGCGACCGGCAGCTGGGCCGGATCGCCGTACCGGCCGCGCTCCTGATGGCGGCCTCACGCGTCTGGGTCGGTGCGCACTACCCGCACGACGTCCTCGCCGGCCTGCTCGCCGGCGCCCTCGTCGCCTGGGGTCTCACCCCGCTCGCCGCCCGCGCGGCCCCGGTCGTCGACCGGATCCGCGCCACCCGGCTGCGCCCCCTGGTGGCCGCGCGGTGACGCCGTCCGGGCAGGAACGGGGGCCGGGACCGCAGCGGCCGCGGCCGGAGACGGAGCCCGCCGTGCGCCCCGGGCCCCGGCGCCGCCCCGCCACCGCCGCGCTCCTCACCTTCGCCGCCGTCTGCGCCGCGCTCTTCGCCGCCGTGGCGGTCACCGTGTGCGTACGGCACGGCGCCCCGCTCGCCCCCGAACGGGCCGCCATCCGCTGGTCCACCGCCCACCACGGGGAGCCGCTGCGCACCATGGCCCGTGCGCTGACGGCCACCGGCACCGGGCCGGTGCCGTATCTGCTGGCGGTGGTCGCCGGCCTGCTGGCGGGCCGGGGCGCGGCGGGCCGGCTCCGCGCCGTGCTCTGCGCCGTCGCCGTCCTCGCCGTCGGGCAGGCGATCCGTTACGGCCTGATGGAGCTGATCGCCCGCCCCCGTCCGCCGGCCGCCGGCTGGGCCGGGCACGCCTCCGGATACGCGTTCCCCTCCGGCCATGCCACCACCTCGGCACTGGCCGCCGGAATCCTGGCCTGGGGCATCGCCCAGCGGGTCCGTCCGGCCGCCGCCCGCACCTGGTGCGCGGTGCTCGCCCTCTGGGCCGCCGGAGTCGGCCTCACCCGCGTCTACCTGAGCGTCCACTGGCCCGGCGACGTCCTCGCCGGCTGGCTCCTGGCGGCCACCCTGCTCGCCCTCGCGCTGCTGCTGGAGCCGCTCGCCTTCCCCCGTCGCACCGCTGCCGACGCGGGCCGGCAAGAGCGCCCATAGCGCACATTCCCATGAAGAGCTGACGATCGGACCAGATCTTCCCCAAGGCGGCATGGACGCCTCCCGCACCGAGCAGCACTGTCCTGGGCGCCGGGGCGATTCCGCGCGGCGCCGCTCATGGCACGTACCACCGCACCGCCAGGGGGACTCACCGATGAACCAGCCACTCGACGCTTCGCCGCCGCGCCCGTCGGCCGGCACGACCGCCGCCTCCAGCGCCCCCCACGGCCGTTGCCCGGCCGCCGACGCCAAGGACCCGACCCCGTGCGAGGGGCCGCGGGACGCCGCCACCCTCGTCGACCGCCAGGGCAGGGAGGTCGCCGGCTGCGTCCACCACTGCGCCCGGCTGCTGGCCGGCCTCGAAGGCGCCCGCGTCCACCCCTTCGTCCCCACGATCCAGGCCCTGGAGATCTACTCCCGGGCCCGTGAACTCCCGCCCTTCGCCTGGGAGATCGGCAAATAGCCGACCGGTCCGGGCCCACCGGCGCTTGGCCCACCGGCGCTTGGTCCACCGGCCCTTGGCCGACCGGTCCGGGGCGCACGGTCCGGGGCCGCACGGTCCGGGGCCGCACGGGCTCGGGGCGCAGCGCTGCGGGTTCACCGCTCAGGTCACCCGGCCCGGCGGATCACCTCCGGGTCCGCCCCCGGCGGACGGCGGGCGCCGTCCCGCCCCCGCCCGCCGTCCCCATGCTCATTTCCTCAGCACTCGATGATGTTGACCGCCAGCCCGCCCCGCGCGGTCTCCTTGTATTTGACGCTCATGTCGGCGCCGGTCTCCTTCATGGTCTTGATGACCTTGTCGAGGGAGACATGGTGGCGGCCGTCGCCGCGCAGGGCCATGCGGGCGGCGGTGACGGCCTTGACGGCGGCCATGCCGTTGCGTTCGATGCAGGGGATCTGGACCAGGCCGCCGACGGGGTCGCAGGTCAGGCCGAGGTTGTGCTCCATGCCGATCTCGGCGGCGTTCTCGACCTGTTCGGGGGAGCCGCCGAGGACCTCGGCGAGGCCGCCGGCGGCCATGGAGCAGGCGGAACCGACCTCGCCCTGGCAGCCGACCTCGGCGCCGGAGATGGAGGCGTTCTCCTTGAAGAGCATGCCGATCGCGCCGGCCGCGAGCAGGAAGCGGACCACCCCGTCCGCATCGGCGCCGGGCACGAAGTTGATGTAGTAGTGCAGGACGGCCGGGATGATGCCGGCGGCGCCGTTGGTGGGAGCGGTCACCACCCGGCCGCCGGCGGCGTTCTCCTCGTTGACGGACATGGCGTAGAGGGTGGTCCACTCCATGGCGTGGGCGGTGGCGTCACCTTCGGAGCGCAGCTGGCGCGCGGAGTGGGCGGCGCGGCGGCGGACCTTGAGCCCGCCGGGCAGGATGCCCTCGCGGTTCATGCCGCGGCTGACACAGGCCTGCATGACCTGCCAGATCTCCAGCAGCCCGGTGCGGATCTCGTCCTCGGTGCGCCAGGCCTTCTCGTTCTCCAGCATGAGGGCGGAGATGGACAGCCCGGTGTCGTGGGAGAGGCGCAGGAGTTCGTCGCCGGTGCGGAAGGGGTGGGTCAAGGCGGTGTCGTCGGGCACGATCGGGTTCTCGCCGGCGACGGCGTCCTCGTCGACGACGAAGCCGCCGCCCACGGAGTAGTAGGTCTTCTCCAGCAGGGGGGCGCCGGCCGCGTCGTAGGCGAAGAGGGTCATGCCGTTGGCGTGGTAGGGCAGGGCCCGGCGGCGGTGCAGGATCAGCTGGGACGACTCGTCGAAGTCGATCTCGTGGGCGGTGCCTATTTCGGCACCGAGCAGGCGCAGCCGCTTGGTGTGCCGGATGCGTTCGACTTCGGCGTCGGCGGATTCGACGTCGACGGTGCGGGGGGAGTGCCCCTCCAGGCCGAGGAGCACGGCCTTGGGGGTGCCGTGGCCGTGGCCGGTGGCGCCGAGGGAGCCGAAGAGTTCGGCACGGACGTTGACCGTCTGGGCGAGCAGGCCGTCCTTCTTGAGGCGTCCGACGAACATCCGGGCGGCGCGCATCGGGCCGACGGTGTGGGAGCTGGAGGGGCCGATGCCGATGGAGAAGAGGTCGAAGACGGAGATGGCCACGGGGGCTGACTCCCTTGTCTGCTCGTGGTGGACGGTGGAGCAATGGGGCAGGAGGTACGTTTCTGCGCCGTTGGTCGAGCGTAACGCGGACCCGGCCGGGTGCCGCCGGACGTAAACCGTCGGGATTCCGTCGCCGGGGGTAACGGCCGGTGTCGGCAGGGACACGGGAAGCAGGGGGCGCCGCCGGCGCACGGGACCGCCCGTCGAGGAGGCCGGCCCGTGCCCGGTCCGCTCCCGGTCCGCCGGAGCGGTCCCGGCCCGGACTGCCGCCTCCCCGTGGAGGGGCTGCTGCCCTGCGCCGCTTCGGCCATGCACGCCGCGGGAATGCCGGGAGGCACCGTGGGGCGTGGAAGAAGTGGAAGAAGGGGAGAGCCGTCGTACAGACCGTGAGCCCGGGGCCAACCGCCCCGGGCTCACCGCTCGTTCACCCGCCGCCCGCCGGTTGCCGGCGGGCGACCGGCGGGCGGCGGACTCAGCGCATGAAACGCGTCACAGGGACGGGTACAGCGGGAACTTGTCCGCCAGCGCCGTGACCCGGGCCTTGAGGGCCCCGGCGTCGTAGGCCGGCTTGAGGGCCTCGGCGATGATGTCGGCGACCTCGTGGAAGTCCTCGGTCTGGAAGCCGCGGGTGGCCAGCGCGGGGGTGCCGATGCGCAGGCCGGAGGTGACCATCGGGGGCCGGGGGTCGTTCGGGATGGCGTTGCGGTTGACGGTGATGCCGACCTCGTGGAGGCGGTCCTCGGCCTGCTGGCCGTCGAGCTCGCTGTTGCGCAGGTCGACGAGGACGAGGTGGACATCGGTGCCGCCGGACAGGACGGAGACCCCGGCCTCGGTGACGTCGGGCTGGACGAGGCGTTCGGCGAGGATGCGGGCGCCGTCCAGGGTGCGCTGCTGGCGCTCCTTGAACTCTTCGGAGGCGGCCACCTTGAAGGAGACGGCCTTGGCCGCGATGACGTGCTCCAGCGGCCCGCCCTGCTGACCGGGGAAGACCGCCGAGTTGATCTTCTTGGCCAGCTCCTGGGTGGAGAGGATGACGCCGCCGCGGGGGCCGCCGAGGGTCTTGTGGGTGGTGGTGGTCACGACGTGGGCGTGCGGCACGGGCGAGGGGTGCAGGCCCGCGGCGACCAGGCCGGCGAAGTGCGCCATGTCGACCATCAGGTAGGCGCCGACCTCGTCCGCGATCCGGCGGAACTCGGCGAAGTCCAGCTGCCGCGGGTACGCGGACCAGCCGGCCACGATCAGCTTCGGGCGGTGCTCCTTGGCGAGGCGCTCGACCTCCTCCATGTCGACCAGGTTGGTCTTCTCGTCGACGTGGTAGGGCACCACGTGGTAGAGCTTGCCGGAGAAGTTGATCTTCATGCCGTGGGTCAGGTGCCCGCCGTGGGCGAGGTTGAGACCCAGGATGGTGTCGCCCGGCTTGATCAGGGCGAACATCGCCGCGGCGTTGGCCTGTGCGCCGGAGTGCGGCTGGACGTTCGCGGCCTCGGCGCCGAAGAGGGCCTTGATGCGGTCGATGGCGATCTGCTCGACGACATCGACGTGCTCACAGCCGCCGTAGTAGCGGCGGCCGGGGTAGCCCTCGGCGTACTTGTTCGTGAGGACGGAGCCCTGGGCCTCCATGACGGCGACGGGGGCGAAGTTCTCCGACGCGATCATTTCGAGGGTGGACTGCTGGCGGTGGAGTTCGGCGTCGACGGCGGCGGCGACATCGGGGTCGAGCTCATGGAGGGAGCTGTTCAGAAGCGACATAAGTCTTCCCGGGGAGTCAGGGGGCGCGAGGGGGGTCTCCCCGGACGGAGTCCGGGGGAGCTTCCCCGCGGGTGGTGGCGGAGGAGGAGCGGGGCAGCTCAGCTCTGGATGAAGGCGGCGTACTCGTCGGCCGAGAGCAGCTCGGCGGGCTCACCGCCGGTCTTCACCTTGAACAGCCAACCACCCTCGAACGGGGCGGAGTTCACCAGCGAGGGGTCGTTGACGACATCCTCGTTGATCTCGGTGATCTCACCGTCGACGGGCGAGTAGAGATCGCTGACCGACTTGGTCGACTCCAGCTCGCCGCAGGTCTCGCCCGCCGCGACCGTGGTGCCGACCTCAGGGAGCTGCACGTAGACGACGTCGCCGAGCGCGTTGGCCGCGTGCTCGGTGATGCCGACCGTCGAGACGCCTTCCTCGGCGCCCGACAGCCACTCGTGCTCCTTGCTGTAGCGCAGCTGCTGGGGGTTGCTCATGGCTCGATTCTCCTGTACGCGAGGGTGTGGTCGTGACGGGGGTCGCCCCCTGGCGTGGCCCGGGGGGAGGGTCTTGCACAGTGAGACGCGCGGGCGCGCGCCGCTGCCGGGTCTGCCGCGGTCAGCCCTTACTTCTGGCGCTTGTAGAACGGCAGAGCGGTGACCTCGTACGGCTCATGGCTTCCACGGATGTCCACGCAGACACCCTCGGTACCCGGCGTGGCGTAGGCCGCATCCACATAGGCGAGGGCGACCGGCCTGCCCAAGGTGGGGGAAGGCGCCCCGGAGGTGACCTCGCCGATGACCGTGCCGTCGGCCGTGACGACCGGGTACCCGGCGCGCGGGACCCGGCGGCCCTCGGCGAGCAGGCCGACCAGCTTGCGCGGCGGGTTCGCCTCGGCGCGCCCGGCGGCCGCCGCCAGCGCCTCACGGCCCACGAAGTCCCCGCCGTTGGCGGTCTTCTCGAACTTCACGACCCGGCCCAGACCCGCATCGAACGGCGTGGTCGCGGTGGTCAGCTCATGCCCGTACAGCGGCATGCCGGCCTCCAGGCGCAGGGTGTCGCGGCAGGACAGGCCGCAGGGCACCAGACCGGCGTCCTTGCCGGCCTCGGTCAGCGCCTCCCACAGGGCGACCGCGTCGGCCGGCCGGACGAACAGCTCGAAGCCGTCCTCACCGGTGTAGCCGGTACGGGCGATCAGCGCCTGGACGCCGGCGACCGTGCCGGGCAGGCCCGCGTAGTACTTGAGACCGTCCAGATCGGCGTCGGTGAGCGCCTTGAGGATGCCGGGGGACTCGGGGCCCTGCACCGCGAGCAGCGCGTACGCGTCCCGGTCGTCGCGGATCGCGGCGTCGAAGCCGCCGGCCCGCGCGGTCAGCGCGTCCAGCACCACCTGGGCGTTGGAGGCGTTGGCGACGACCATGTACTCCTGGTCGGCCAGGCGGTAGACGATGAGGTCGTCGAGGATGCCGCCCTCGGCCTCGCAGATCATGGTGTAACGGGCGCGGCCGGTCTTGACGCCGCCGATGTTGCCGACCAGCGCGTAGTCGAGAAGGTCGGCGGCCTGCGGGCCGCTGACGGTGATCTCGCCCATGTGGGAGAGGTCGAAGAGACCGGCGCGGGTGCGGACGGCGACATGTTCGTCGCGCTCGCTGCTGTAGCGGAGCGGCATGTCCCAGCCGGCGAAGTCGGTCATGGTGGCGCCGAGCGCGCGATGGGTGGCGTCCAGCGCGGTACGGCGGGGGGCATCAGTCATGGTTCTGGGCTCCCAGGCATGGGTGACAAGACGTTCTCCCCATCTGTCATCGGAACCTGAGAGGTTCACCGGGATCCCGCGAACGGACCCGGTTTGCACCTTGGGTGGAGCCGCCCCGTAGGCCGGGCAGTGGCTCGCTTTTCAGATCTGCCTCGCCCGCGCGGTATAGGGGCCTGAGAGATTCAAGGGAGGACTTGCTCCTTCGGCGCCCCGCCATGGCGGCCGGGGACTCTCCCGCGCGGGTTCAAGCGGCCGGTATGGAGTTGGCGGTGCACAAGTGAGACGCGATGTGCACGTGGCGGCCACATCATTGCACGGGATCGCCGGATACAGGAGCCCTGGCGGCTGCCCCGTCCGTGACGTGGGCAGATCGGCCGATCACCTTGCTCGGCATTACCTTTTCTTGACACTCTGCGGGTACGGGGACGGACTCGAACCGGAGCAGAACCGGACGGGGAGGGCGATCACGGTGCACAGTGAAGCGGCACGGGGGGCCACGTCAGGGGTCGTGCCCCCGGGCGTCGCGCCGAAGGCGCCGCCCGCCACGGTGCCCCGGACCGGACGGCCGCCGCGGTCCGTGGTCCGGGCGGGCCGCGGCGCCCGGATCGTGGACCTCCGGGGCGGGGGACGGGCGCGGGGCGCCGCCGAGCTGCGGTTTCCGGCCGGTGACCTGGTGGTGGTCTCCGGGCTGCCGGGCAGCGGCAAGAGCACCCTGATGCATCGTGTGGTGCCGCCGCTGGACGCGCACGGTGCCGCGGTGCACCGCATCGATTCGCAGGACGTACGCGAGCGCTGGGAGGGCGGCAGACTGCGCGGCCTGCCCTACGCCCTCTACCGTCCGCTGGTCCGGGCCGCCCACTATCTGACGCTTCGCCGTGCGCTGCGCTCCGGCGGCAGTGTGGTGGTGCACGACTGCGGCACCCTGGCGTGGGTGCGCGGCTGGATCGCGCGGTCGGCGGTGCGCGGCGGCCGTGGGCTGCATCTGGTGCTGCTCGATGTGGCGCCCGAGGCGGCGCTGTCCGGCCAGGAGTCGCGGGGGCGCGGGGTGTCGGAGTACGCCTTCGCGCGGCACCGCAGGGCGGTGGGCCGGCTGGTCGGCGCGGCGGAGGCGGCCCGGCTGCCGGACGGGGTCGGCTCGGCGGTGCTGCTCGACCGGCGGGCGGCGAGCGCCCTGGAGACGGTCAGCTTCGACTGAGCGGAGCGGCACCCCGCCCCCCGGGTTCCCCCTCCCGCGCTCTCGTCTAGGGTCTTTGGCCAGATGGCGCGGTTCGGAACGGGTGGGTACACATGACATTTCCGCAGCAGGGGATACCGCAGCTGGCGTGGCCGGCGAACGAGCTCGAAGAGGTGCTGGCCGCATCGGTCGGCCATCCGGGCGCCGGCGGCCGGATCGTCGAGGTGCTCGGCCGCAGCCGGGTGTGGGTGCCGCTGCCGAACGGCGGTGGCCCCGAGAGCGCGGGCCCCGGCGCCCGCGGCCTCGATCTGCCCACCGTGGAGCTCGGTGGCGCGGCCTACGTCCCGGTCTACAGCTCCGAGCAGGAGTTCTTGCGGACGGTCGGCTCGCACCTGTCCTTCACCGTCGCCCCGGCCCGGGAGTTCGCGCGCGGGCTGCCGCCGCACATCGGCATCGCGGTCAACCCCGACGGCACGATAGGCGTCCCGCTGCCGCCGCCCGCGGTGGCCGAGCTGTGCCGGGAGGCCCGCCATGAGCCGGCCGGTCTGCCGAGCGGCGGCCGGGTGCGGCTCTTCGAGCCGGACTGGCAGGACGAGCCGGTGGATTTCCTGGCCGCCGCCGGACTGGAGTTCTCCGGCGCCGGAATTGTCCTGACTGCCCGGCGTGCCCTGGCAAGTGTCGAGGGCGACACGCCCGCACTCTTCGTCGGTGTGCAGATCGGGGCGGACCTGACCGCACTGCACGACGGCACCGCCCGCGAGACGGTACTGTCAGCCCTCGGACGTGCGCTCGGCGCAGTACCGCTGCCCTGGCCCGTACAGCTCGTCATGCTCGACATCGCCCAGGGTGACCCGGTCGCCGACTGGATGCTGGAGCGTGTGCGGCCCTTCTACTCCCGGGACCACTCGTAAGCTGGTTGGATGACGGGCGGGCGCACCCACACGTGCCCTGCTGACAGAAGGGACGGACCACGTGAGCGCGGGTGCGCATCAGGGGCCGGCGGCGGCCGGACAGCTGGAGCAGCTGCTCCAGCAGGTCTCGCCCGGCCGTTACGACGCCTATGAGGCACTGCTGCACGCGCTCGCCGCGGGCCAGGTCTGGATGCTGCTGTGGCACGGCCGGGCCGGCTCGGCCGATGCGCAGTACGGGAACATGGAGGTCGAGGGCCTCGGCTATGCGCCGTGCGTGACCTCCGCACCCGAGCTCGCCGCCTCCGGCTGGAACCGCGACCACGAGGTCGTCACCGGACCGGAGATCGCCGCCTCGCTCTTCCCCGACCGCTGGGGCCTGTGGCTGAACCCCCATGCCCCCGGCGGCGGCGTCGGCATCCCGTGGCTGGATCTGCGCCGTATCGCCGGTGGCCTGGACCGGCTGCCGGCCGGCCCGCTGCGGATCTCGGAACCGGTCATCGACATCCCGCAGTTCTATGCGCTGCTGGCCCAGAACGCCCACCGGACGCCCGCCGTACGGTCGTTGCGCCGGGCCTGGGTGCAGCCCGCACTCGGTGCCCCATATCTGGCGATCGGTCTGGATCTGTACGACACCGGTCAACAGGCAGTGGATTCGGTGCGGTTGATGATCCAGCAGTCGATCGGCGCGGTTCCGGACGGGCTGCCCGTCTCCACCGTGGCGATGAACGACGACTACGACCCGGTCGGCATGTGGATGCGGGCCTTGGCGCGCCCCTTCTTCGACCGCGACGGCTACGCCCAGCCGCCGGGGCAGCAGGCCCCCGCGCCGTCGTACGGCTACGGCTACCCCCGCCCTTACTGACAGTGCGCCGCCGGCGTCCGGGAGTGCCTGCCGGGTGTCGGCCTTGTGGTGAATTCCCCCTTCATGTCGCGCAGTTGAGGCCCTCTTCCGCGCGTGATCGCCCCGCTGAGGCCGAACTGCTGTCCGTATAACGGAAAGCAGTGGGACACATCACAGTTACGCATCCTTTCCCTGTCAGGGCTGGTGACTGATCGCGAAAGGGATGAAGACTCCGGAAACAACAGGGCCTCGGTCCTTTGTACGAGCGTCATCCCGTACGGCGTCGCGTGAGCCTCCGGATTTTCCATTGTGCGAACTTCCGTGATGCCCGCAGGACTTGCACCACATTGCACCAGTGAGGCGAACCAGGCCGCTATCCGCGGCGGGCAGGGGCCGGCCACCGTCGGCCGAGAGGGGTCAAAGGCACTGTGACCGCACCGATCGAGACCACCGGGGCGGCTGCTGAGGCGCAGCCGGAAGCGGTGCTGAAGGGCGTCGAAGGAAAGCGGATCGAGGGGCGTTCGCTCGGCCAGATCGCATGGCTGCGCTTCCGGCGGGACAAGGTCGCGGTGGCCGGTGCCATCGTTGTCATCCTGCTCATCCTCATCGCCGCGCTCTCCCGTCCGATCCAGGGCTGGCTGGGCCTGGACCCGGACGCGCCGCAGCAGTCGCTGATCGACCCCAACACCACGCTGCCCAAGGGAGACCTGGGCGGGATGAGCCCGGACCACCCGCTGGGCGTGGACCCGAAGTTCGGCCGCGACCTGCTCGCCCGGGTGCTGGAGGGCTCCTGGGTCTCGCTGATCGTGGCCTTCGGCGCGACGCTGCTGTCGGTGGCGATCGGCACCGTCCTCGGTGTCGTCGCGGGCTTCTACCGCGGCCGCGTCGACGCGGTCATCAGCCGGCTGATGGACATCTTCCTGGCGTTCCCGCTGCTGCTGTTCGCCATCGCGATCTCCGCCTCGCTGCAGGGGGGCGCCTTCGGGCTGTCCGGCCTGCCGCTGCACCTGTCCGTCCTGATCTTCGTGATCGGCTTCTTCAACTGGCCGTACATGGGCCGCATCGTGCGCGCTCAGACGCTGTCGCTGCGCGAGCGGGAATTCGTCGACGCCGCCCGTGGCATGGGGGCGCGCGGTCCCTTCATCCTCTTCCGTGAGCTGCTGCCCAACCTGGTGGGTCCGATCGTCGTCTACTCGACTCTGCTGATTCCCTCCAACATCCTCTTCGAGGCGGCCCTGAGCTTCCTGGGCGTCGGCATCCAGCCGCCTCAGGCGTCCTGGGGCGGCATGCTCAACCAGGCGGTCAAGTACTACGAGGTGGACCCTCAGTACATGATCGTCCCCGGCCTCGCGATCTTCGTCACCGTGCTGGCGTTCAACCTGCTCGGTGACGGTCTGAGGGACGCACTGGACCCGCGCAGCCGCTGATGGCTGCCGGCTCCCGCTCGGAAGCCTCAACTGCGTTACTGCATATCTGAGTTACTGCAATTCAGCGTTACTGCAATCTGACGTGTGACGTTTCTCGACGAACGAAGGGGACACCGACCATCATGCGAAGGTCAGTTCCGGTCGCGGCGATAGCGGCCATCACCAGTGCGGGCCTTTTGCTGGCCGGCTGCAGCGGGGGCACGGATTCCGGCAGCTCCGGGAGCGCGAATGCCGCGACCAAGGGGATTGTCAATGCCTCGGACCAGAAGGGCGGCACGCTCACCTACGCGATGAGCGACGCGCCCGAATCCTTCGACCCGGGGAACACGTACTACGCCTTCATCTACAACTTCAGCCGCCTCTACGCGCGTCCGCTGATGACCTTCAAGCCGGCACCCGGCAAGAAGGGCAACGCACTCGTCCCCGACCTGGCCGAGTCGGTGGGCAAGCCGACGGACGGCGGCAAGACCTGGACGTACAAGCTCCGCAAGGGCGTCAAGTACGACGACGGGTCGGCGGTCACCTCCCAGGACGTCAAGTACGCGGTCGAGCGCAGCAACTTCGCCCGCGACACCCTGTCCCTGGGGCCGAACTACTTCCAGCAGATCCTCAAGGACAACGACGGCGGCTACAAGGGTCCCTACAAGGACAAGAGCAAGGCCGGCCTGAAGTCCATCGAGACCCCGGACGACCAGACCATCGTCTTCCACCTCAAGAAGGCGTTCGCGGAGTTCGACTACCTGGTCAGCGCGCCGCAGACCGCTCCCGTCCCGCAGGCCAAGGACAAGGGCGCCGACTACACCAAGTCGGTGGTCTCCTCCGGCTCGTACAAGTTCCAGAGCTACCAGGAGGGCAAGCAGCTCACCCTGGTCCGCAACCCGAACTGGTCGGCCGCGACCGACCCGCTGCGCAAGCAGCTGCCGGAGAAGATCGTCCTCAAGCTGAAGGTGGCCCAGTCCACCATCGACAAGGACCTGCTGGCCGGCAACACCCTTGTCGACCTCTCCGGCAAGGGCGTCGACGCGCAGACCCAGGCGCAGCTGCTGACCGACTCCAAGGAGAAGGGCAACACCGACAACTCGCTCGGGCAGCGCCTGGTCTACACGGCGCTCAACACCAAGGTGAAGCCGTTCGACAACGTCGAGTGCCGCAAGGCCGTCGAATACGCCATCGACAAGAAGGCCGCGCAGACGGCCCTCGGCGGCCCGATCCGGGGCGACATCGCCTCCACGGTCCTGCCGACCGACCTCGACGGATACCAGAAGTTCGACCTGTACCCGCAGAAGTACTCGGGCGACAAGCTGGACCTGACCGAGGCCAAGAAGCACTGGGCCAAGTGCGGCGCCGGCAAGGTCGACACCACCATCCTGGCGCGCAGTGACCGCCAGGAAGAGGTGGACGCGGCGACCTCGGTGATCGACTCGCTGAAGGCGATCGGCGTCAACGCCAAGATCCAGCAGTACCCGACCAGCAAGTACTTCTCGGACTACGCCGGTGTGCCGACGTTCGACAAGAAGAACAACGTCGGTCTGATCATGATGCAGTGGGGCTCGGACTTCCCCACCGGCTACGGCTACCTGCAGCAGATCCTGCACGGCAAGGCCATCGGCGCCTCCGGCAACACCAACCTGTCGCAGCTGGACGACCCGGAGATCAACAACCTCCTGGACACGGCCATCGCCAATACCGACAAGGCCGCGCGCGAGAAGGCCTACGCCCAGGTCGACAAGAAGGCGATGGAGCAGGCCGCGGTCGTTCCGCTCACCTACTTCAAGGTCCTGATGTACCGCTCGCCCAAGGCCACCAACCTGGTGTCGACCTCGGCCTTCAGCGGTCAGTACGACTACCTCAACATCGGCGTCAAGAAGTAAGCCCCGGAAGGCAGGTGAAGGCATTGGTGCCCGCGGGCCGAGCTGAACCGCTCGCGGGCGCCGACGCCGCATCCCCGTGTTCTCGTACATCATCCGCAGGTTGATCAGCGCGGTGATCCTGCTGCTGATCGTCAGCGCGGTCACCTTCGGCATCTTCTTCCTGCTGCCGAAGATAGCCGGGCAGACCACTGACCAGCTTGCCCAGCAGTACATCGGAAAGGCCCCCACACCTGCGGACATCGCCGCGGTGAAGAAGAATCTCGGCTTTGACAAGCCCGTGTACGAGCAGTACTGGGACTTCCTCAAGGGCATCTTCGTCGGCACCGACTACAAGTTCGGCCCGGAAGCGGCGCGTTGCCATGTGCCGTGCTTCGGCTACTCCTTCAAGACCCATATCGAGGTCTGGCCCGAGATCCAGTCGCGGCTGCCGGTCACCGCCTCCCTCGCGCTGGGCGCGGCGGTCGTCTGGCTGGTCTCCGGTATCGCCACCGGTGTGGTGTCCGCGCTGCGCCCCGGTTCGGTCTTCGACCGGCTGTCGATGGGCATCGCGCTGGCCGGTGTCTCGCTCCCGATGTTCTTCACCGGGGCGCTGGCGCTGGCGCTGTTCACCTATCAGTGGCCGATCTTCGAACGCAGCGACTATGTGCCGCTCTTCGACAACCCCTTCCTGTGGGCCAGAACCCTGGTGCTGCCCTGGGTGACCCTGGCCTTCCTCTATTCGGCGCTCTACGCCCGCCTCACCAGAGCCGGGATGATGGAGACCCTGAACGAGGACTACATCCGCACCGCACGGGCCAAGGGCCTGGGGGAGCGCACGGTCGTCGTCCGGCACGGCCTGCGTGCCGCGCTCACCCCGATCATCACGGTCTTCGGCATGGACCTGGGCCTGCTGCTGGGCGGCGCCCTGATCACCGAACAGGTCTTCTCCCTCCAGGGGGTGGGCGCCTTCGCGGTACAGGCGATCACCGACAACGACCTGCCGAAGGTCCTCGGCGTCACCCTGCTCGCCGCGTTCTTCATCGTCCTTTGCAACCTGGTGGTAGACGTTCTGTACGCCGCCGTCGACCCGCGGGTGAGGCTCTCGTGACCGACTCCTCCGAGGACAGGACCCGGACGGCCGAGGCCGCCACCGCCACCGCCGCCGGGGCCGCGCCGGACCCGGCCACGCCCCCGGCCGCCTTCCTGGACGTGCGCGGTCTGAAGGTGCACTTCCCCACCGACGACGGCATCGTGAAGTCCGTCGACGGGCTCTCCTTCACGCTGGAGAAGGGCAAGACGCTCGGCATCGTCGGCGAGTCCGGCTCCGGCAAGTCCGTGACCTCGCTCGCCGTGATGGGCCTGCACCGCGCCTCGCGCCGGCAGCGCCGCACGGTGGACATGTCCGGCGAGATCTGGCTGGACGGCAAGGAGCTGGTCTCCGCCGGTCCGGACGAGGTGCGCCGGCTGCGCGGCCGCGAGATGGCGATGATCTTCCAGGATCCGCTCTCCGCGCTGCACCCCTTCTACACGATCGGCCAGCAGATCGTGGAGGCGTACCGCGTCCACAACGACGTCGACAAGAAGACCGCGCGCAAACGGGCGGTCGAGATGCTCGACCGGGTCGGCATCCCGCAGCCCGACAAGCGGGTGGACGACCATCCGCACCAGTTCTCCGGCGGGATGCGCCAGCGCGCCATGATCGCGATGGCGCTGGTCAACAACCCCGAGCTCCTGATCGCGGACGAGCCGACCACCGCACTGGACGTCACCGTCCAGGCGCAGATCCTGGACCTGATCCGCGATCTGCAGAAGGAGTTCGGCTCGGCGGTCATCATCATCACCCATGACCTCGGGGTGGTCGCCGAGCTGGCCGATGACCTGCTGGTGATGTACGGCGGGCGGTGCGTGGAGCGCGGCCCGGCCGAGAAGGTCTTCTACCAGCCGCAGCACCCCTACACCTGGGGCCTGCTCGGCTCCATGCCGCGCATCGACCGTGACCAGACGGACCGGCTGATCCCGGTCAAGGGCTCCCCGCCCAGCCTGATCAACGTCCCGTCCGGCTGCGCCTTCAACCCCCGTTGCCCGTACGCGGATGTGCCCGAGGACAACCTCACCCGTACGGTCCGCCCCGAACTGCGCGAGGCCGGCGGCGGGCACTTCTCCGCCTGCCATATGCCGCAGGAGGAGCGGGAGCGTATCTGGACCGAAGAGATTGCGCCGAAGCTGTGACCGAGACGACTGACGACCAGAACAAGAAGATTCCGCTCCAGAAGACGGCCGGTACCCCCGCGGAGCGCTCCGCGGGGACCTCCTCCGACGCCGCGCCGCTGCTCAGGGTCCGCGGTCTGGTCCGGCACTTCCCGATCACCAAGGGCCTGCTCAAGCGGCAGGTCGGGGCGGTGCAGGCGGTCGACGGCATCGACTTCGACGTACGGCCCGGGGAAACGCTCGGCGTCGTCGGCGAGTCCGGCTGCGGCAAGTCGACGATGGGGCGGCTGATCACCCGGCTCGACGAGCCGACCGGCGGCTCCATCGAGTTCCAGGGCCAGGACATCACCCATCTGTCGCCGGGCAGGCTGCGGCCGATGCGCCGTGACGTCCAGATGATCTTCCAGGACCCGTACGGTTCGCTGAACCCGCGGCACACCATCGGCGGGATCGTCTCCACCCCCTTCCATCTGCAGGGCGTCGAGCCCGAGGGCGGGGTGAAGAAGGAGGTGCAGCGGCTGCTGGAGCTGGTGGGCCTGAGCCCGGAGCACTACAACCGCTATCCGCACGAGTTCTCCGGCGGCCAGCGCCAGCGCATCGGCATCGCCCGCGCGCTGGCGCTCAAGCCCAAGCTGGTGGTCGCCGACGAGCCGGTCTCCGCGCTGGACGTGTCGATCCAGGCCCAGGTCGTCAACCTCATGGACGACCTCCAGGAGGAGCTGGGCCTGACGTACGTCATCATCGCCCACGACCTCTCGGTCATCCGGCACGTCTCGGACCGGATCGCGGTGATGTACCTCGGAAAGATCGTGGAGTTGAGCGACCGCAAGGAGCTCTACGAGTCCCCGATGCACCCGTACACCAAGGCGCTGCTGTCCGCGGTGCCGGTGCCCGATCCCCGGCGCCGTACCCAGCGCGACCGGATTCTGCTCAAGGGCGATGTGCCCTCGCCGATCAATCCGCCCTCCGGCTGCCGGTTCCGCTCCCGCTGCTGGAAGGCGACCGAGGTGTGCAGCACCACCGAACCGCCGCTGGTCGCGCTGCGGACGGGGCACCAGGTGGCCTGCCACCACCCGGAGAATGCCGGGGACGCCGGGAACGGCGGGGACGCCGGGGACGCAAGCCCGGCGGCCGGTACGGCGGCAACCGGCAAGTAATACTGAGGACTTGGCAAAGTCCTGGGCAAAGCGCGACGGGAGAGTGCAGAGTCGGCACGGTTGTTCGATCTTGAGGCGAACTTTCATCCGTGTGTCCGAAGGGATGGCTCATGGCACTCTCCCGTTCCGCACGTCGCACCTCCCGCTGGCTCGCTCTGGCCACCGCGGTGGCCTCGGCCGCCACCATCGCCGCCGCGCCCGGTGCCTCTCCCGGCGCCCCGGGCGTCGGTGATCCGTACTTCCCCAAGCTGGGCAATGGCGGCTTCGACGCCCTGCACTACGACCTCGGCGTCAGCTACCAGCCCGGCAGCGGCCGCCTCGACGGCCGCACCACGCTCACCGCCAGGGCCACCCAGAACCTCTCCGCCTTCGACCTCGACCTGCAGAAGCTGACGGTCGATTCGATCCGGGTGAACGGCCGGCGGGCGCACTTCGCCAGATCCGGCGACGAGATATCCGTACGCCCCGACTTCACGCTGCGCCACGGCAAGACGTTCACCGTCACCGTCGCCTACCACGGCGTCCCCAAGCCGCTGAGCGGTCCGATCATCTTCGGCTCCGACTACGGATGGATGAAGACCAAGGACGGTGTCTTCGTTGCCTGCGAGCCGAACGCCGCCTCGACGTGGTTCCCCTCCAGCGACCACCCCGGCGACAAGGCGACCTATGACATCCGCATCGACGCCCCCAAGGGCCTGACCGGTGTCTCCAACGGCCGGCTGATCAGCTCCGGGGAGGCGCACGGCCGCTCGTACGCCCACTGGCGCGAGAGCCGGCCGATGGCGACGTACCTGGCCACCGCCACCATCGGCAAGTTCGACGTCCGTACGGGCACCACCCCCGGCGGCACCCCCATCTATGTCGCCACCGATCCGACGCTGCCCACGGGCAATGTCGATGTCTACGGTGTCACCGCCGCGGCCACGGACTACTGGTCGAAGGTCTTCGGCCCGTACCCCTTCGAGGAGACCGGCGCGATCGTCGACGACATGCCGCAGGCCGGCTTCTCGCTGGAGGTGCAGTCCAAGCCCGCCTACTCGGCCGTGCGCAACGAGACGACCATCGTCCACGAGCTGGCCCACCAGTGGTTCGGCGACTCGGTATCCGTCAAGCAGTGGAAGAACATCTGGCTCAACGAGGGCTTCGCCAGCTATGCGCAGTGGCTGTGGGCCGAGCACCGCGGCACCCAAAGCGCCCATGACGCCTTCCGCAAGGCGTACGACGCCCGGCCGGCGGACGACGCCTTCTGGAAGGTGAAGGTCGCCGATCCGCAGCGGGACACCATGTTCGCCCAGGCGGTCTACACCCGCGGTGCGATGACGCTGCAGGCGCTGCGCGAGCGGATCGGGGACAAGGCGTTCTTCAGGCTGCTGCCGGCCTGGACCGCCGCGCACCGCTACGGCAACGCGGACACCGCCCAGTTCATCGCGCTCGCCGAGAAGATCTCCGGGCAGCAGCTGGACGACCTCTTCGGCGCCTGGCTCAACACGGACCGCAAGCCGCTTCTGCCGGGCAACTAGAAACCCGGGTCCCTGCCGCCGCGGTCAGTCGGAGTCGTGCTGCCCGCCGCGGTTGCGGAGCTGCTGCGGGCGCGGCAGATGCAGCCCGAGGTAGACCGCCCCCATCCGCAGTGCGAACACCACCCCCGCCGAGACCGCCGCGGCGGGGGTGGCCCCGGCGCCGAGGTGGTGCAGCAGCAGATAGCAGCAGCCGCCGGCCAGCGCGGCGATCGCGTAGACGTCCTCCCGCAGCAGCAGCGGCGGGAACTCCCCGCACAGCACATCGCGGATGACCTCACCGGCGACCCCGGTCAGCACCGCCAGGATGATCACCGCGAGCGGGGTGGCGCCTGCCTCGATCGCGGCGCGGGCCCCGATCACCGTGACCACGGACAGTCCGACCGCGTCGACCACCAGCAGTGACTTGTGCGGCAGCTGCCAGAACCGCAGATAGGCCATGGTGCCGACGCCGACGCAGATGATCACGGTCAGCAGCACCCAGTCGTGCGTCCAGTACAGCGGCCGCCGGTCGAGGATGAGATCGCGCAGCGTGCCGCCGGAGATGGACGCGGCGAAGGCGAGCACCAGGCCGCCGAAGGGGTCCATGTTGGCGCGGTAGGCGGCCAGCACACCGCTCGCCGCGAAGGCCGCGACGCCGACGAGGTAGAGCACGTGAAGCATGGCGCACATCATGGCAGGCCCGGAAGGAGTGCTTCCGTCCGAGGTCGTCAAAACTGACACTACCGGTCGGTAACTATCCGGTGTAGCGTGCAACCCATGGCTCCGGTGACCCAAGGCAACAGCGAGTTCGACCGCGATACGGCGGTCACCCGCCGCGCCCCGGGCGTCTATGACGCCCACCTCTCCGCCGGCTGGACGATCATCCAGGCGGTCAACGGCGGCTACCTCCTCGCGCTGATGGGCCGCGCCCTGGGCGACGCCCTCCCGCACCCCGACCCGCTCTCGGTCACCGCGCACTATCTGACGGCTTCGGTCCCCGGCCCCGCGGTCATCCGCACCGACGTGGTCCGCACCGGCCGCACGCTGTCGACCGGCACCGCCACCCTCGTCCAGTTCGCGGAGGACGGCAGCGAGATCGAGCGGCTGCGGGTGCTCGCCGCCTACGGCGACCTCGGTGCGCTGCCCGACGACGTCCGCACCACCGCCAAACCGCCGGCCATCCCCCCGTACGAACACTGCCCGGGTGCCGACAGCGCCCCCGGCGGCCGCCCCGCCCTTACCGGCAGCACGGCCATCGCCGAGCGCCTCGCGCTCCGCCTGGACCCGGCGACCGCCGGCTGGGCCGTCGGTGCCCCCTCCGGCAAGGGCGAGATGCGCGCCTGGTTCGGCCTCGCCGACGGCCGCGAGCCCGACCCGCTCTCCCTCCTGCTCACCGTCGACGCGCTGCCGCCGACCGCCTTCGAGATGGGTCTGTCCGGCTGGGTACCGACCGTCGAGCTGACCGCCCACATCCGCTGCCGCCCGGCCCCTGGCCCGCTGCGCGTCGCCATCACCACCCGCAACCTGGCGGGCGGCTTCCTGGAGGAGGACGCGGAGGTCTGGGACTCCAAGGACCGACTGGTCGCCCAGTCACGGCAGTTGGCGCGGGCGCTGTTGCGGGAGTAGGGGGCGCGGCCGGTACGGCCTCCCGTCCTTTTCGCAGGTGGCTCACGGTGCGGAAGGGGAAAGTGTGACGCAAAAGAGCGGGCGGTCGCCGCGCGGCACATGACAGACTGAGCGGCATGGGGGACGTGGCTCTCAGAATTGATGATGCAACCGTCGTGTGGCTGCGGGCCGAGGGGCCGGCCGCGGCCGGCCGGTCCGGCGCACCCGAGCAGCCCGGCGGACAGCGGCCGCCCGGCGACGGCTCACCCCGGCATCCCGACGCCGACGGTGAGCTGGAGCTGCCCGACGCGTTCGGCTCCGCCCAGCCGGTCAGCGTGGACAGCCGGATGAGCCGGGCGCTGACCCGTGGCGGCGAGGCCCTCGAAGAGGCCCTGCGTCCGCTCAGCGGCGTGCTCGGCCAGATCCACCGCTCGATCTCCAGCGGCAGCCACCGCCCCGACGAGGTCACCGTGGAGTTCGGCGTCACGCTCGGATCCGATCTGAGCCTCGGGGTGTTCTCCGGCAACGGCGAGGCCAGCTTCAAGGTGTCCGCCACCTGGAACCTCGGCAGCGGCGCGGCGGAAGCAGGCGGGACGACGCCGTGAGCGCAGGCGCCGGTCCGGACACTCCGCTCCAGCTGTCCTTCGCCTCGGTGCGGCACGGTGACCGGGCCGTCGGCGCGGGCGTACTGGTCGCCGAGCGTCTCGTCCTGACCTGCGCACATGTCGTCAACAGCGCACTGGGCAGAAGCCGTTTCGCCCAGGACACCCCCGGACCGGGCGACACCGTCACGCTCCGGCTGCCCCATGTCGTGGCCGGCCGCGACCTGCCCGCGCGGGTCGTACGGGAGATGTGGGTGCCGCCGCGGGCCACGGCGGCGGGGAGCGAGCCGGTCGCGCCCGGACGGGTGCCGTACCACGGCGATCTCGCCGTACTGGAGCTGACCGGTGCCCCGCCCGAGGGCGCCGAGCCCGCACCGTTCCTGCAGCACAGCTACGCCAACGAGACCATCGCGTTATGGGCCAGCGGCAATCCGCTGCCCACGGTGCGTGCCGTGCCCCGCGTCTCGGCGCCGCCCTGGATCGCCCTGGACGTGCTCGGCGGCGCCCAGGTCACCGAGGGCTTCAGCGGCGGGCCGCTGTGGGACCGCGCGCGGCAGGCCGTGGTCGGCCTGGTCGCGGCCGTGCACCGGGCCCCGGAAACGGCGGCCGCCGGGACACCGCCGACGACGATGTACGCCATCAGCGTCCCGGCCATCGAGGCCGAACTCCCCACGCTTCCGCCCTCGGCGGTGCCCACCGCGCGGCGTGGCGTACAACAGCTGCTCACCGCGCTGGAGCGGGTGCTGAAGGGCCGCGCGGCGGTCCTGGCGTGCGAGGAGCAGCTCGCCGCCCGGCTCGGCAGGACCTCGGCGGGCCCGGCGGCCGACCTGGAACGTCTCGTCGGGCTGGCCGTGAGCGTCCGCCGCGGCATCCCCGAACTCCTCGACCTGGTACGGGACCACGAGCCGCCGGCCGCCGCCGACCCTTACGACCCGCACCCCCGGCCCGGCCTCCACGGCGCCCGCGAGGACTGGGAGCGGCTGCGGCGTGCCGCCCGTACGGTCCGCCCCGGTGAGCACCTGACCACCCGCCAGCGCCGTGACCTTTCCGGTCTGCTGGCCCACTGCCGCCGTACGGATCCGCGCACCCTCCTGGAGCGCGTACTGCCGCACGCCCCGGAGCTGCCCGCCGTCACCGGCCTGGCCGACGCGATGGACGCGCTGGAGGGCTTCAGCTCCACCACCGGTGCGCCCGTGCCACCGCTGCTGCAAGGTGTGGTGCGGATCAGCGCCGAGGAACGCGCCGCCGGTGCCTATCCGGCCGAGGACCTGGATGCCTGGGTCGAGCGGGTCGCCGCCCGGTCGGGTGTCGACGAGGCGGCGGTCAGCCAGTTCCGCGCCGATGTCGCGGCCGCCACCCCGGTCCGCACCCCGGCACCCGGTCTGCCGGGCACCGGCACCCCCGCCGCCGCCCCGCGCGTACAGGTGGAGCTGCTGCCCACCCCCACCGGGCGCCGTTTCACCTACCAGATCTGGGCCTTCGCCGACCGCCAGCCGCACCGTCTCGCGCTGGTCCGCGATGCCGAGGCGGGCAGTGAGCAGGTGGTCGACGACATCCGCCGGGTGCTGCGCACCGAGGTCCGGGAGGATCCGGAGACCGCCCTGGTGGAGTACTTCCTGCCGTCCGCATGGCTCGGTCTCGACGTCGACTCCTGGGAGTCGCCCGACAGCGACGAGGACGGGCCGTTCGCGCCGGGGATCACCCGGCGGGTGGTGGTGCGCACCACGGAACGGTCCCGGGAGAGCTACGCCGGCTGGAAACAGCGCACCGCGGCCCTGCCCCACGCCAAGCGGCTGGTCCTCGACCACCGGCACACCGACCGGATGGTCGCCCGCGCGCAGCTCGAAGTGCACCGGGACGCCGGGACGGTGATCGTGTGCTGTGCGCCGCACCATCACGGAACGCTGTTGCGGCAGTGCGTCCAGGCGGGCGTCCACACCGTGCTGTGGCACCGCGCCGAACACGGCGCGCACATTGCCCAGGACCTGCTGGCCCTGGTGGACGGCGCGAACCACACCGAGGTCCCCGAGGTGGTACGCCTGGAGCGAGCCAAGGCGATGGCCGACCCCGGGAGCGCCACCCACCACGGCCGCCGGCTGTCCCTGCTCTACGACGCGCCCGACCACCGGCCGCCGCAACTCGCCCCCGACGCCTGGGTGCTGACCCAGCCCTGAATCTTCGAGTGTGGACGCAGTGATGAACGAGGAGAACGTGCGGTGACCGGACAGAGCGCAGCAGGCGCACACGACGACCCGGGGGCGGAACCGGAGGGCTGGTGGGTGTTCCGCGGCCCTTCGGACCTGCCCGCCCCACCGCCCTGGCGCCGCTTTCCGGCCGGCCCCGGGACGCCGCCCCATGCGCCGTACCTCCTGGAGCGCAACGAGATCTCCGTCGTCAACGCCGCGCTGCATCTGCACCGTCCGCTGCTGGTCACCGGCCGCCCCGGGGCCGGCAAGAGCTCACTGGCCCGCGCCGTCGCCGAGGAGCTGGGGCTCGGTGACGTCCTGCGCTGGTCGGTCAACAGCCGCTCCACGCTCCAGGACGCCCTCTACCGCTACGACGCCGTGGGCCGGCTCCGGGAGGCCTCGCTGCGCCGCGAACGCGAGGCGCCGCACGGCGTGGCACGCCGCCCCCGGGCCCGGCACGCCACGGCGGCCGGCGACATCGGCCAGTACCTCCGCCTCGGCCCGCTCGGCAGCGCACTGGCGGCCGACCGTCCCCGGGTCCTGCTCGTCGACGAACTCGACAAGGCCGATATCGACCTGCCCAACGATCTGCTGGTCGTCCTGGAGGAAGGCGAGTTCGAGATCCCGGAGCTGGCCCGTCTCCCCGAGCACCAGCAGGAGGTACAAGTCCTGCTGAGCGGGAGCCGGGAGCGGGTCGCGGTCCACCGCGGGGTGGTCCGCTGTACCCACTTCCCGATCGTCGTCATGACCAGCAACGGCGAACGGGACTTCCCGCCCGCGTTCCTGCGCCGCTGCGTACGGCTGGATCTGCCGGAGCCGACGGGCGACCGGCTGCGGAAGATCATTGAACACAATCTGGGCACGCAGGCGGTCGCCGCCGCGGAGGACCTCATCGAGGTCTTCCACCAGCGCGCGCAAACCCAGACACTGGCCACCGATCAGCTGCTGGCCGCCGTCCATCTGCGCATCAGCGGCGCCGACCTCTCCAAGGAAGAGCTTCTCGCCGCCGTCCTGCACCGCCTCGACGAGCCCATGTCGCCATGATCGACCGACTGCGACGGACGATGGCCGCCGGCGGTTACGACCTCGGGCCCACGGAACTCCTCGATGTGCTGTGGCTGACGCGGGTGATGGAGGGGCGTGCGGCGGCTGCGGCCCCGGGGGAGTCGGGGGAGCCGGGGGAGCGTGTGGACGGGGTGGCGAGCGAAACCGGAGGCGGGACCGGGGGCGGCGCCGGTGACGGTGAGGGGTGCGCGGAGGGCGGGGGCGAAGAGGGTGCGGCGGGCGGACTCGCCGAGGGGGCCGGCCCGTCCGGTGGGCCGTCCGGGCCCGCGGAGTCCGCCGGTCCCACCGGGCCCGCCGGTCCCATGGACTCCGCTCACCCCGCCGAGCCTTCCGAACAACCCGGAACCGCCGGGGAATTGGTGCCCCCGACACCCCCGGGCCCGCCCCGTCGCGCGCTCTATGCCATGGGGAGCCAGAGCGGCGAGCCGGGCGCGGACCACGCCCGCCCCGCCCGGGTGCCCGGTGGACGTGCGCTGCCCGATGCCCAGCAACTGGGCCGGGCACTGCGTCCGTTGCGCAGGTCCCGGGACCACCCGCACCGCACCGTCACCGATATCGAGGCAACCGTCCGGCTCGCCGCAGAGACCGGCTTCCTCGACGTCGTCTCCCGCCCCGAGCAGGAACGGCGCTGGTCGGCCGTGCTGTTGGTGGACTGCTCGCCGTCCATGCAGGTGTGGGGGCCGCTCGCGGCCGAGCTGCGTGCGCTCCTCGCCCGGAGTACGGTCTTCCGCTCCGTCCGGATCCATCCGGTCGACCCGCGGAGGCCGGGCGGCCCGTCGGGCGCACTGCCGTCCGTGGGTGCGACGGTGACCTTCCTGCTCACCGACGGTACGAGCCCGGGATGGCGTGGCCCGCAGGCCGTACGCGCCCTCGCCGCATGGGGCCGCGATGGCCCGCTGGCCGTGCTGAACCCGCTGCCCCGGCGGCTGTGGCGCGGCACGGCCCTGGATGCCCGGCCACGGCTGCTCGCCGCGCCGGGCGAGTTCGGCCCCCTCGGACGGCTCATCGTCTGTGACGCGCTGAGCGGGGAGCGCGATCCGGACGCCGAGGGCCTCCTTGCGCTGCCCGTCCTGCATCCGACCGCCTCAGCGCTGGAGCAGTGGACCGGCCTGCTCACCCGCCCCGGTGTGCCGCATCTGATCGACACGGTGCTGCTGGACGAAGCGCCGGTGCGGGAGTGGCCGGCCGAACCTCATGGCACGGCCGAGGAGTTGCTGGCCCACTTCCGTGGGACGTTCTCCCCCGAGGCCTATCGGCTCGCCGTCCGTCTCTCCGCGATCCGGCCCCTGACCACACCCCTGATGCAGCTGGTGCGGGCCGCCACCATGCGTGACGCGGGGCCCACCCATGTTGCGGAGATCCTGCTCGGCGGCCTCCTGGAGCGCACCGAACAGGAGCGGGATGCCTGCGCCGCCCGCACACTGGACGGTGCCCTGGGCGCGCCGCCACCGGGCCAACTCGACCAGCCCGTGTACGACTTCCGTCCCGGCGTCCGCGAGCTGCTGTTCAGCGGGCTCGGCGCCGAACAGGCCGTGGAGGTCGTCGAGGCGGTCGGCCGGTCCCTGGAGCCGTACATGGGACGGCTGCCGGACTTCCCGGTTCTCATGGGGGACGAGGAAGGGGAGCTGAGTCTGCATGCGTCGGCGCGGGCGTTCGCGGTACTGGCCAGTCCGGTGCTGGAGCGGATGGGGGGCGTGGTGCCCGAGCGCACGGACCGCCGGGTGCCACAGCAGCGTCGCCTCGCGCCCCCGCCGCAGTCATTGCGCTCCGGGGCGGACCGGGCAGATTCGTCTCGGCCGCTGGAGCCCGCGCACGAGCCGGCCGGGCCGCGGGCCGATGTGGTGGCGCTGCCGCCGGCGCCGGAACCCTTCGCCGGACGTACCGAACAGATCTCCCGGCTGGCCGCCGGGCTGCTGGGCGGTACGGGCGAAGCCCCGCCCTGCTGGGCCGTTCACGGGCCGTCCGGCGTCGGCAAGACTGCCCTCGTGCTGCGGGTCGCGCAGGAGGTGGCGGACCACTTCCCGGACGGACAGCTGTTCGTGGACCTGCGCGGCAGCGCCGGCGAGCGGCCGACGACGACCGCCGTCCTCGAAGCGCTGTTGCGCGCGCTGGGCGTGCCGGCCGAGCGCATCCCCCTGTGGCGCGACGGCCGGGCCGCCCTCTACCGCTCGCTGCTGGCCGAACGCCGCGTCCTCGTGGTGCTGGACGACGCCCCCGGCAACGACGCGTCCGACACGGAGGGGGTGGCCCCGCTGCTCCCCGGCCGCGGGGGCGGACCGGGTACCCGGGGCGGACCGGGTGCCCGGGGCGGACCGGGTGCCCGGGGCGGCGCCGTACTGATCACCGGCCGGGACCGCCTCCCGCTTCCCCCGCCCGCCGAAGCCGTCCCGCTGGCCCGGCTGACGGCGGCCGAGGCGGCGGCGCTCTTCACCGGGCCCGGGGCCGCGACGCTCCCGTGGCTGGACGCGCAACTCTCCCCGCCGGCACAGCGGGCCCTGCGCCTTCTCGCCGTGGCGGACGTGGCGGACGTGGCGGACACCGCGTCCGCCACGCTCTCCTTCGGTGCCGCAGCCGCCCTGCTCGGCGCCACCGCACAGCAGACCCGCTCGTCGCTGGGCGAGCTGCTGACAGCCGGTGCGCTCCGGAAGACCCGCGCCGGCCGCTACCGCTTCACGCACGGACTGCGGCACCTCGCCCGCCGGGCCGCCGGTCACGAGCTGACCGAGGCGGAGCACGACGCGGCACTGTCCCGGCTGCTGACCTGGTACCTGGCCGTGGGCCGGCAGGTGCACGCACTCCGGTACCCGGGTGAGCGGCTGCTCCGTGACCTCGGCCGGGCCACCTCCTCCGCCCCCCTGCCCACGGCGCAGGACGGCACCCAGGCCCTGTCGGCCTGGGCCGACGAGACCCCGCAGCTGCTTGCGCTCGTCCGCCAGGCCGCGGTCCGCACCCCGCGGATCGTCCGTGATGCCGCCGATGTCCTGCTGCTCGCCCAGGTGACGGCGGATTCCGGGACGCTCTCCGCCGCGTATGAGCCGGCCGCCCGGACCGTGGCGGAGCGGGCGGCGCGGGAGGGGGACGCACAGGCAGAGGGCCGGGCCAGGGTCGCCCTCGCCGAGGCCTATCTCGCCCTGGGCAAAAGCGCCGAGGCCGAGCCGGAGGCGCGGCGGGCCCAGCAGCTGACCGACCGCTCCCGCGATCCCCTCACGCGCTGCCGCGCGGCGTATGCGCGCGGGATCACCGCCCTCCACCAAGGCCGGCACGACACGGCGGAGCGGCATCTCACGGCGGCCTGGGAACAGTGCCGTCACCGCGACGACCAGCTGGGCGAGGCGGCGGCGCTCGCCGCGCTGGCCCGGCTCTGGGCGGCGGCCGGCAACAGCAGCGATGCCGTCCTGTTCGCCGAGCGGAGCGTCAGTATCCACCGCCGGGCCGGCGGCGGCTCCCCACGGCTCGCGCACGGCCGGTACGCGCTGTCCGAAGCGCTGTCGGCGGCCGGCCGGCACGCCGATGCGCTGCGTGAACTCTTCCAGGCACTGCCCCTGTTCGAGGAGGACCGCCAGCGCCTCTGGGCGGGGCGCACCCGCTGCCGGATGGCCGAGGCGATGGTCGCCCTGATCCGCCCCGGTGAGGCGGTGAGTGCCGCCGAGGACGCGGCGAAGCGGCTGCTGGTGCCGGGCGGGGAGCGGTGGCGCGCCGACGCGCTGACCGCGCTGGGGCACGCCGAGACCGCCCTGGGCCACAAACAGGGCGCCCAGGCGCACTGGCGGGAGGCGCTCGCCGTCCACGAGGCGTTCGGCGCCCCGGAGGCCCGTGGCATCCGCGCGCTGCTACGGGGCGCGGAGCGGGAGCCGTCGGTCGGCCGGGGCCGGCCCGGCCTCTCGCGCTCCGCGGAGACCGCGCGCGCCGGCACCGTCCTGCGTGACCTGACGGCGGCCGTCCGCACCCTGAGCGATCAGCTGCGGCTGCGGATCACGGGTGCGGAGACCGGCGGAACGGCGGCAGAGCTGGCCGCCCACCTCAACACCCTCGACGCCATCGAGGCCGAACTCGCCGGCCTGCTGGCCGACTTCACACGTACCGGCCGGCCCCCGCGCGCCGACCTGAGCCGCTGCCGCGCTTCCCTGGAGACGCTCACCTCGTCCGCAGCGCTGGCGGAGGCGACAGCCGGCGCGGCCACCGCGGTCCGCAACCTCAGCCGCCGCCTCGCGCCCTAGACATGTGGCCCGGCCCGCCGTCCCGTTTGCGGGAACTCCGCCGCCGCCGTCCAACGGAACGGGCCGTCCCGGGGCCGCTCACAGGAGCCCCGGGCCGCGCGGGCGACGGCTCCGCGGGCGCGACGCTCCCGCGCGCTGCGCATGCGCCCCCGGAGCACGCCGCGCCGGCTCGTAGAATCGTGCGCACCATGGTTTACCTCGACCACGCCGCCACCACCCCGATGCTCCCGGACGCGGTGCAGGCGTTGACCGCCCAGCTGACCGTCACCGGCAATGCCTCCTCGCTGCACGCCGACGGCCGGCGGGCCCGGCGTACCGTCGAGGAGGCGCGCGAGTCCCTCGCCGTCTCGCTCGGCGCCCGCCCGAGCGAGATCGTCTTCACCGCGGGCGGCACCGAGGCCGACAACCTCGCGGTCAAGGGCCTGTACTGGTCGCGCCGGGCCGCCGACCCGGCCCGTACCCGCGTCCTCGCCAGCCCCGTCGAGCATCACGCCGTCCTCGACGCCGTGGAGTGGCTCGCCGAGCACGAAGGTGCCCGGGTGGAGTGGCTGCCGGTCGACACCTACGGCCGGGTGCCCGCCGAGGCGCTGCGCACGGCCCTCGTCCGCAACCCCGACGATGTCGCGCTCGCCACGGTCATGTGGGCCAACAACGAGATCGGCACCGTCCAGCCGGTCCGGGAACTGGCCGAGGTGGCCCGGGAGTTCGGCGTACCGCTGCATGCGGACGCGGTGCAGGCGTTCGGCCAGCTGGAGGTCGACTTCGCCGCCTCCGGGCTCGCCGCGATGACGGTCTCCGGCCACAAGATCGGCGGCCCCTACGGCATCGGCGCGCTGCTGCTCGGCCGGGAGTACGCCCCGGTGCCGGTGCTGCACGGCGGCGGCCAGGAGCGGCACGTACGCTCCGGCACCCTCGACACCCCCGCCATCGCCGCCTTCGCCGCCGCCGGCCGGTATGCCGTCGCCCACCGCGAGGACTTCGCCCGCGACATCGGCGCCCTGCGCGACGACCTGATCAAGGCCGTACGCGCCGCCGCCCCCGACGCCGTCCTCGGCGGCGACCCGGACCCCGCGGGCCGCCTCCCCGCCAATGCCCACTTCTCGTTCCCCGGATGCGAGGGCGACTCCCTGCTGCTCCTCCTGGACGCCCAGGGCATCGCCTGCTCCACGGGCTCCGCCTGTACCGCGGGCGTCGCCCAGCCCAGCCACGTCCTGCTGGCCACCGGCATGTCCCCGGAGCTGGCCCGCGGCACCCTGCGGTTCTCCCTGGGCCACACCTCCACGGCGGAGGACGTGGCAGCACTGGCCCAGGCCATCGGCCCGGTCGTGGAACGGGCGCGGAGCGCGGGCCTGAGCTGAGGCCTGCCGGCCTGCCGGGTCTGAGCCAGGGCCCGTCCTCGATGCGGGCGCTGCGCCGGTGAGCCGGGGTATCCCCATGGCGCTCCGGCGGCCGGGGTGTCCCCATGGTGCTCCGGCGCCGCGCCCGCAGCGGAGCCCCCGGCTACCGCTCCCGCGAAGGCTTCCCCACGGGCTTGCGCAGCTCGGCCCGTACGAGCCCCAGATACCGGCCCCAGTCCCAGTGCCGCCCCGGATCGGTGTGATCCGTCCCCGGCACCTCCACATGCCCCACGATGTGCTCCCGGTCGGCCGGCAAGCCGTACCGCCGGCATATCGCGGCCGTCAGTCGCGCCGACGACGCGTACATGGCATCCGTGAACGACTCCGGCCGGTCCACGTACCCCTCGTGCTCGATCCCGACGCTCCGCTCGTTGTAGCCGCGGTTCCCCGCATGGAACGCCACATCCAGCTCGCGGATCATCTGCGCGATATGCCCGTCCTTGCGGACGACGTAGTGGGCGGCGGCCTCGTGGTCCGGATCCTGGAACACGTCCAGCGCGGTCGCGAAGCTGCCCTGGACGACATGGATGACCACCCGGTCGATCCCGTAGTCCGCCGGCCGGTCCGCCCGCCGGTAGTTCTCCGGGGACGCGGCGACCCACTGCGCGCCCCGGAAGTCCACCACCCCCGCCGCGCGCGGCTCGCCATGGCCCGGCAGCCGCCACCACAAGTGCGCCGGCTCACCCCACCCCGCGAGCGCCGCGACCCCGGCGGCCACCGCTCCGCCGCCCCCGATCCACAACGCCCGCCGCCGCGTGAGGCCGGGCGTGGCCCCCTGGCCGTCGCCCTGCTCCGCGTCGCTCTCCCCGTCCCTCTTCCCCATGCGCTGCACAACGCTTTCCCCCCGGTCCGCGGTTCCGTCTACCCTGGACGGGCTATGACTGATGACGCCCCCCGCCGCCTCCGCGTACTCGCCGCCATGTCCGGCGGTGTCGACTCCGCCGTTGCCGCGGCCCGCGCCGCCGAGGCCGGCCATGACGTGACAGGCGTGCACCTCGCACTCTCCGAGAATCCCAAGTCGTTCCGCACCGGCGCCCGCGGCTGCTGCACGATCGAGGATTCGCACGACGCCCGCCGCGCCGCCGATGTCATCGGCATCCCCTTCTACGTCTGGGATCTCGCCGAACGCTTCCGCGAGGACGTCGTCGACGACTTCATCGCCGAATACGAGGCCGGGCGCACCCCGAACCCCTGCCTGCGCTGCAACGAGAAGATCAAGTTCGCCGCGCTCCTGGACAAGGCCCTGGCGCTGGGCTTCGACGCCGTCTGCACGGGCCACTACGCCACCGTCGTCCTGCGCGAGGACGGCACCCGCGAGCTGCACCGCGCCTCCGACATGGCCAAGGACCAGTCGTACGTCCTCGGCGTCCTCGACGACCGCCAGCTGGCGCACGCCATGTTCCCGCTCGGCGACACCCTCACCACCAAGGCGGAGATCCGCGAAGAGGCCGCCCGCCGCGGCCTGTTCGTCGCCAAGAAGCCCGACAGCCACGACATCTGCTTCATCGCCGACGGCGACACCCAGGGCTTCCTGGCCAAGCGGCTCGGCACGGCCCCGGGCGACATCGTCGACGAGTCCGGCGCGGTCCTGGGCACCCACGAGGGCGCGTACGGCTTCACGATCGGCCAGCGCAAGGGCCTGCGCATCGGCCACCCGGCCCCCGACGGCAAGCCGCGCTACGTCCTCGACATCTCCCCGGTCGACAACACCGTCACGGTCGGCTCCGTCGACTCCCTCGACGTCACGGCCCTGACCGCCATCCGCCCCCGCTGGTGCGGCCGCCCCCCAACGGCCGGACCTGCGGCCTACACGGCCCAGCTCCGCGCCCACGGCGGCGAGACCGAGGTCACGGCCGAGCTGGTGGACGGCACCGAGCTCCAGGTCTCGTTCACCGAACCGGTCCGCGGCGTGGCCCCCGGCCAGGCGATCGTCCTCTACGACGGCAGCCGCGTGGTCGGCTCGGCGACCATTGCCACCACGGAGCGGCGGGTGCGGGCGGAGGTGTAAGCGGTCCCGCGAGTCCGTAAGCAGCCCCGTGGGTCCTTCCGTGCGCGACCCGCGGTTTCGTGGCGGGCGCCTGCGCGCCATGCGGCACACCGCCGCTCCGCAACCGCGACGATCGCGAGTGCAGAGCGGCGAATGCGGGCGGGGACCTCCCCGAGGCCGGGCTTACACGGCGGGTTCCCAGGGGTTGACCACTGCGGCGCCGGTGCGCTCGAAATGCTTGGCGTTCCGGGTGGCCACGGTTCAGTCGTTGGCCAGGGCTGTTGCGGCAATCAGCGCGTCGGCCGGGTCGATGTTCGTCCCGGCGGCCTTCAGCTGGCGGTGCAGTGCGACGTAGGTGATCGCTTCAGGCTCACCGATGGGGACGATGCGCATCCGGTACTCCTGCCGTACCTCGGCCAGAGCCTGGGCGTAGCGTTCTTGCCGGTAGGCATCGGGTGTGGCCGCGACGCCTGCCTCGATCTCCCCGATCGTGATCACGCTGACGTAGCGCAGAGGTCGTGGCGTCGTATGAAACCAGGCGAGGACACGCTCGTCGGGCCTCGCCCGGGTGGTCAACTCGGCGATCACATTCGTGTCGAACAGGAAGCTCACTCGCCTTCCTCCTGCTCGTCATAGGACCGGGCACCGAACTCCAGCCCCTCGAAGGGAGTCGACAGGAGAAATTCCTCGAATCCGTCGAACCCCAAGGTGATCCACCGGTGGACCATCTCGGGCAGAGCGCCGATCTCTGTCTCTGCCAGCTCGGCGTCGAAGTGGTGCCGCTGATGCTCCGGCAGCGCCTCACGGATTTCGCGAATGGTGTGCAGCGGATGCGTGTCCTTGCGTGCACTGGTGGGGTGCGGCTCGTCATGGGGCGGTGAAGACGTCATGGGCGACCCCTTCTCGGCGAGTGCGGAACTCATTTCTGTCCTTTCAGGCTACGGCCTTGGGTAGTGACGTGGTCGGAGGATGGTCGGTGTATGGCCCGTTCAGGCGGCAGGTCGCGCTTCGGACGAGGTACGGCAGTCGCGGCAGCGGCCCGGGTGACCGGCACGGAAGGCGCGGTCGCAGCCGTCGCAGTTCTGGAGCGGGACGACGGGTGGGCGACCTGGCTCCGGGAGCGGGGCCGTACGGGCCGGTGGGCGCAGGGCGACCAGGCGGTGAGCCAGCAGGCGGGCCGGGCGGCGGCTGAGGTGTGCGGGGAGGCCGGTGGTCAGGGTCGCGATGACCTCCTGCGGGGGCACGCCCCGGTCGAGCCAGTCCGCGACGGCCGGGGCCAGAGTGGCGATCTCGCGCTCGGAGAGGCGCAGACGGCGGTCCTGGTGGTGGAGACAGGTCAGGAGATGGGCGGCCTGGGGATGTGGCGCGGCTGCGGGTAGGGCTGCGGGCCCGGCTGCGGGTGGGGCCGCGGGTGTGGCTGTGGGTGTTGTGGGCTTCGGCTCGGGTGCGCTTGCCGGAGTGCGGGCCGAGCACGGCTCCGGGACGGGGGCCGGGTGCGAATCCGGGACGGGGGCCGGGTGCGGCGCCTCGGGTGGTGCCGGAGCCGTTTCCGGGACCGGTTCGGGGACCGGTCCCGGGGGGCTCCCCGGCAGGTCGTACGCGAAGGTGCGGGTGACGATCCGGCCGCGCGGCCCGCGCTCGACGCGCCGCTCCAGCCAGCCTTCGTCCGCCAGCTCGCGTAATGCCTCGGCGATGGTGGTCTTGCCCTCGGCGAAGTGGACGCAGAGCGCCTGAATCGTGATCGGTGCGCCGTCGGGGAGGGACAGGATGTACGCGGCGACCCCGACCGTGACCGCGCTACCGGCGCGCTGCGCAAGGCGGTTGGCGAGGACGGTGAAGTGGGCGGTCTGGCGCGTACGGATGTGAATGACGCCGCCGGAAACACGTGAGGGCGCGGATGAGGGCGCGTTAGAATGCGCTGAAGTCATCGGGAAGGTCTGTTTCCTTGTGATCAGGCCCTCGGACCGGGATTGCCGTCCCGCCGGGGGCCGTTTTGCGTGCCGTTGTGGTGCCGCTGTCGCAGTGCAACTGCGCCGAGCCTAACCGCATTTCGGACGCTTCCGTGCCCAAGTCACCCGATAGGGTGAGGAGTTGGGCGGCGGTAGGTAAGGGGGGGTTCTCTTCCCGGGTTCTTTGGTGAGCCGTCCGGCTCACCGCCGGACGGTGGGCCGGGACCTGGTGCCGCCCCACCGGTATCCGCTCGGACGGCTTCCGGCGCGACCTGCGCAGGGGCGACGAGGGACCTGACGGGCCGGGGGCCGCCGGGAACCGGGGAATGTCATCTCGGCACTGACAAATGTCATGGAGAAGCGAGGACAGTCGAAACTGTTGCGGTGTGCGGCCGTGCCCGAAGCTGAACGTGTCGAGGAAAACGTCGTTCAGAGAGCAACTTGGGGGAGCCCGCCGTGAACCGCAATGAGAGCGAGAGTCAGAGCCAGAGCCGGGGCGGAAGCCGGAGCCGGAACCAGAGCCGGGAGCAGGGGCAGGTCGTCGTGGACGGCGCGACGCCGAATCCGCTGGCGCAGAGCCTGTTGCCGCTGGTCCTGGACGTGGGGATTCCGCTGGCGTCGTACTACATCCTCAGCGACGGGTTCGGGCTGAGCGAGGTCGCGGCGCTGGCCTGGAGCAGTGTGGTGCCGGCGCTGCGTACGGTCTGGGGCCTGGTGCGGGGCGCCGGGGTCAACGGCCTTGCGCTGGTGATCCTCATCGTCAATGTGATGGGCCTGGTCATGAGCACGATGACCGGCGATCCGCGGCTGATGCTCGCCAAGGACAGCGGTGTGAGCAGCATCGTCGGCATCGCGGTGATCGCCTCCGTGTTCATGGGGAAGCCCCTGATGACCGCCGGCCTCAAGCCGTTCGTGACGAAGGGGAATGCGGCGAAGAACGCCGCCTGGGACCGGCTGATGGCCGGGTCCGCACCGTTCCGACGGGCCGAGCGGAGGTTCTCGCTGATATGGGGGACCGTGCTGCTGGTCGAGTGTGTGGCACGGGTGGTCGGCGCCTACACCCTTCCGGTGCACACGATGGTCTGGCTGGGGACCGTGCTGATGCTGGTCGCCATCCTGTTCGCGATGGTCATCGGGGGCGGCAGCTGCGCCGATCCGATGGAGAAGATGGTCAAGGCCGAGACGGAGCGCGACGCCGGGCACGGGGTGGGGGAAGCGGCAGCGGGCGCGACCGCCGCCGTGCCGGCCGTGACCGGAAGCTGAAGACCCCAGGGCCCCGAGGCGGCGCCCTCCCTTTGCGGGTGCCGGTACCCCGACCACAGGCAGGCAGGCAGGCAGGCGGGCAGCGCGGCGGGCCGCGGCCAAGGCTCCACGAGAGGCCACAGGACCGGACGTTGCGGAGGTACGGGAGAAGCGGGGCCGTCATGAGGCGGACCGTCGAATCTTCCGCCCGGCAGGGGCGTGCGAGGGGGCGGGCGGGCCGGGACCAGCCGCATCACGGGGGTGGGCTGGTCCCGGCCGGTCCTGTGCAACCGGCCGTCATCCACGGGGCCGGAAGGAGCGGGTGACGGAAAGGACGGGCATCTCGTCGAACGGCCGGCGTCTGTGCGGGGGCACGCGGGACATGTGGGGCATGCAGGGCGCGTGAGGTGCGGCAAGAGTGTCCGCCGGTCAACTGTGAGGTGTTGCACAGTGCACGGCGGGGCGGGGGGTGCGCGGTGCGGGGAGCGGTGCAAGAGGAGCCATACCGGTGCGCTGACCTGCGGGCATGGGGTGGGGGCGGGGCGCGCCGGGGGTGTCGGGGAGTTGGCGGAATTGCGTAAGGGAACGCCGTGTCGCGCATCCCACAGCCGACCGGCGGGGTGGTGACCATAAAGTCGACAACGCGACGGGACGGGACGCCAGAGGTTGCCGGATCGAGGAGTGGTGACGATAAGGACTCACAAGGAGCTGTCGCACTTGTGAGGACTCGTCAGGGTCCGGACCACAGGCGGCCTTTCCGCGGCCACGAAGGGAACGGAAGTCATGTCGACTGTTCAATCTGAGGTCAAGCCCGGGGTTCATCCGACCGGGCCGGCATCCCTGTACGCCGAGCTGGTCCGGCGGAATCCCGGGGAGCCGGAGTTCCACCAGGCGGCACTGGAGGTGCTGGAGACGCTGGCGCCCGTGCTGAAGGCCCGCCCGGAGTTCGCCGAGGCGAGGATCCTGGAGCGGGTCTGCGAGCCGGAGCGGCAGATCATGTTCCGGGTCCCCTGGCAGGATGATTCCGGGGCGATTCACGTCAACCGGGGCTTCCGGGTGGAATTCAACAGCGCGCTCGGCCCGTACAAGGGCGGTCTGCGCTTCCACTCGTCCGTGAATCTGGGGATCGTGAAGTTCCTCGGCTTCGAGCAGATCTTCAAGAATTCCCTGACCGGGCTGAACATCGGCGGCGGCAAGGGCGGCAGCGACTTCGATCCGCACGGTAAGTCGGATGCCGAGGTGATGCGCTTCTGCCAGTCGTTCATGACGGAGCTGCACCGTCATCTCGGCGAGCACACGGACGTACCGGCGGGCGACATCGGCGTCGGAGGCCGGGAGATCGGCTATCTCTTCGGCCAGTACCGGCGGATCACCAACCGCTGGGAGGCCGGTGTGCTCACCGGCAAGGGGCTCGCCTGGGGCGGTTCCAAGGCCCGTACGGAAGCCACCGGCTACGGCAATGTGCTGTTCACCGAGGAGATGCTCAAGCAGCGCGGTGAGGAGCTGGACGGGCAGCAGGTGGTGGTCTCCGGATCCGGCAATGTCGCGATCTACACCATCGAGAAGGCGCAGGCGCTCGGCGCCAACGTGCTGACCTGCTCGGACTCCGGTGGCTATGTCGTCGACGACAAGGGCATCGATCTGGCGCTGCTGCGGCAGATCAAGGAGGTCGAGCGCGGCCGGATCAGCGAGTACGCCGAGCAGCGCGGGGTGTCGGCCACCTATGTCCCCGGCGGGCGGGTGTGGGATGTCGCATGCGACGTGGCGCTGCCGTCGGCGACCCAGAACGAGCTGGACGCGGACGCCGCCCGGGTCCTGGTCCGTAACGGCGTCAAGGCGGTCTCCGAGGGCGCCAACATGCCAACCACCCCCGCGGCGGTGACGCTGCTCAAGGGGGCCGGTGTGGCCTTCGGCCCCGGCAAGGCGGCCAACGCGGGCGGTGTGGCGACCAGCGCCCTGGAAATGCGGCAGAACTCCTCGCGCGAGGCGTGGTCCTTCGAGCGCACGGAGGGCGAGCTCGCGTCGATCATGCGCGCGATCCACCACCGCTGCTACGAGACCGCGGAGCGGTTCGGGCTGCCCGGTGACTATGTCGCGGGCGCCAACATCGCCGGTTTCGAGCGGGTCGCCGAGGCGATGCTGGACCAGGGGCTGATCTAGCGGGAGGGCACGGGCGGCGGGGCGTCCCGTGCGGGCATCGCCCCACCGCCCGGCTCGGCCCGTACGGGCATCGCCCCGGCCGCCAACCCCCTCCCGTACGGGCATCGCCCCACCGCCCGGCTCGCCCCGTACCGGCGCCGCTCCACCGCCCGGCTCGTAAGGTGACGGCATGAATATCTGCGTCTTCTGCTCCGCCGCCGACCTCGACGACCGCTATGTGATTCCCGCCCGCCGGTTCGCCGAGCTGATCGGCAAGGGCGGGCATGCGCTGGTCTGGGGCGGGTCGGACACCGGTCTGATGAAGGTCATGGCCGACGGCGTGCAGGAGGCCGGCGGCAAACTGATCGGCGTCTCCGTGGAGTTCCTGGCGCACAAGGCGCGTGAAGGCGCCGATGAGATGGTCGTCACCAAGGACCTCGCCGAGCGGAAGGCGCAGCTGCTGGCGCGCGCCGACGCCGTCGTCGTCATGGTCGGCGGTACGGGCACGCTCGACGAGGCCACCGAGATCCTGGAACTGCGCAAGCACGGGATGCACACCAAGCCCGTGGTGCTGCTGAACACCGGCGGTTTCTACGACGGGTTGAAGGAGCAGTTCCAGCGAATGGAGTCGGAGGGCTTCCTGCCGATTCCGCTCACCGACCTGGTCTTCTTCGCGGCGGACGGCGTCGGTGCGCTGGCCTACCTGGAGGAGAAGGCGGGCATCCAGGCCTGAGCCGCCGTGTCCCGCGCCCCCGCCGGCCGCTCGTTAGGATCGGACCCATGGGTACGCATTTGATCACGGGCGCAGGGTCGGGCATCGGAGCGGCGGTCGCACGGCGGCTCGCGGAGCGCGGGGAGGACCTGTGGCTGCTGGCGCGCAACGCGGTCCGGGCCAAGGAGCTGGCCGCGCAGTTCCCCGGCGCCCGCACGCTCGTGGGTGACCTCGCGCACCCCGAGAAGCTGTCCTGGGCCTTCGGACAGCAGCCGCTGCCGGACCGTATCGACTCCCTCCAGCACATCGCGGGCGTCGTCGAACTGGGCGCGGTCGGCGATCTCCCGGCCAAGTCCTGGCAGCGGCAGCTGACCGCCAACCTGGTCGCGCCCGCCGAGCTCACCCGGCTGCTGCTGCCGCTGGTGCGGGTCACCCACGGGCATGTCGTCTTCGTCAACTCAGGTGCCGGGCTCCGGGCGAACGCCCAGTGGGGCGCGTACGCGGCGAGCAAGCACGGTCTGAAGGCGCTGGCCGACTCGCTGCGGGCGGAGGAGCACGACAACGGCGTGCGGGTGACCTCGGTCTACCCGGGGCGTACGGCCACGCCGATGCAGGAGAGCACCCACCGCCAGGAGGGCAAGGAGTACGACCCGGCCCGCTGGATCGATCCGGAGTCGGTCGCGACGGCCATCCTCACGGCCATCGATCTGCCGCGGGACGCGGAGATCAACGATGTGTCGGTGCGGCCCGGACGCTGAGCTTCGGGGCGGCCGCCCCGAAGGCTTGCCGCCGTGGCGACGTAGGCTGCATGAGTGACCACTGAAGCGAAGTCGACCGCGGCGGCGGGGTGCGGGTTCCGGGAGATCCGGGGGCTCGTGACGGAACTGGGCCGCCGGCTGGACGCCCATCAGCGCAGCCGGATCGCCGAGCTCGATCTGACGCCGACGCAGGCCAAGGCGCTGGAGGAGCTCGGCGAGCCGAAGACCGCGCGGGAGCTGGCCGGGGTGCTGTGCTGCGAGCCGCCGAATGTCACCTATGTCATCTCCAAGCTGGAGAAACAGGGCATGGTCGTACGCCGTCCGCACCCTCTGGACGGGCGGGCCAAGCAGCTCGTACTCACCGATGCGGGGCGGGAGTTGCGGCTCGGGCTGCTGCGGCGGATGGGGACCGCCTCGCCGCTCGACCACCTTTCGCACGAGGAGCGGGCCGCGCTGCGCGACGGCCTGCTGAAGGCGCTGGGACGGGGCGACTGACCCCGTCGTCGCAGTACTGGCGACTGACCCCGTCGTCGCAGTACTGCTGAAGCGAGGTCCCGGGATGCCCCGGGGCCTCTTTTGTTTCCGTTCAGTAAAGTTATAGCTGTAACCATTGCCGAGGTGAATGGCTACAGCTTTAACTAAATCCATGATCACTGAGAAAACGGCTCCGGGCAGGACGGCGAGCCCCGGCGAGGCCGATGACGGCGCCCGGCCCTCCGGGTCGCACCTCCGGCCGCGCGCCCGCGGCGGTGCCCAACTCCTCGTGCTGGCCCTCGGGTTCGTGATGGCGAGCCTCGATACCGGCATCATGAACGTCGCCGCCCACGAGCTGCGGGCCCGGCTCGGGCTGAGCATGTCCGGCCTCACCTGGGTCGTCGACGGCTATGTCCTCGCCTTCGCCGCGCTGCTGCTGCTCGCCGGCTCGCTGGCGAAACGGTTCGGCGCCCGCCGGATCTACCTCGTCGGACTCGCCGTGTTCACCGGCGCGTCCCTGCTGGGCGCCGTCGCGCCGAACGGCGCCGTCCTGGTGGCGGGCCGCTTCGCCCAGGGTGTGGGCGCGGCACTCTTCATGCCCAGCTCGCTGTCGCTGCTGATGCACGCCTTCCCCGAGCCGGCCCGCCGGGCGAAGATCCTCGGCATCTGGTCGGCGATCGTCTCCACCTCCGTCGGGCTGGCGCCGACCATCGGCGGCCTCTTGGTCGGCACCCTCGGCTGGCGGAGCATCTTCCTCGTCAACCTCCCCATCGGCGTGGCGGGGTTGCTGCTGACCCGGCGGGTCGTCGCGGCCGTCCCGGGCCGCGGCTCGGCACTCGGCGGCAGCGGCCATGTCCTGGGCCTGCTCGCCCTGGGGTCGCTGAGCTACGCGCTGATCGAAGGGCCGGGCAAGGGCTGGTCCGCGCCCTTCGTCCTGGCGGCGTTCACGGTCGCGGTGCTCGCGGGGGCCGGATTCCTCGTCCGCGAGCGGGTCACCCGTACCCCGGTGCTGCCGGTCGCGCTGTTCGCGGACAGCAGCTTCACCGCGGCCAATGTGGTCGGCTTCCTCTTCAACTTCGCCTTCTACGGGGCGCTGTTCGTCCTCGGGCTCTTCCTCCAGACCGCGCGCGGCGCGAGCCCCGTGACGGCGGGGCTGCAGCTGCTGCCGGCCGTTCTGGTCATCCCGGCCGGCAACATGCTCTACGCGCGGATCGGGCCTCGGATCGGCAACCGGGCCGCGCTGGCCGCCTCCCTGGCGCTCTCCGCCGCGGGCTATTGCCTGTTGTTCCTGGTCCTTGCGCCCGGCCTGCCGTACTGGGTGATCGCGGTGATCCTCGCCGTCGCCAACATCGGCAGCGGGGTGAGTTCCCCGGCGCTGACCGGCGTGCTGATGGCGGCCGCGGGCCGCGAGCACGCCGATATCGGCAGTGCGACCCTCAACGCCAACCGCCAGATCGGCTCCCTGGTCGGTATCGCCGGCATGGGCGCGGTGCTGACGAGCGCGGGTGGTGGCCATCGGGGCGCCGGCTACGCCTTCGTGCTGACGGCGGGCGCGCTGGCCGTCGCGGCGGTGGCCGGCCGGCTGGGCATACGCACCCGGGGGTGAGGGGCAGGCGGTCCGGCGTGACGGGTGTACCCGGCCCGGCGTGACGGGCATACGTACCGGAGCGTGACCGCCGTACGCATCCGGGAGGGGCGGGCGGCAGCGCGTCAGGGGCCGCCCTGCCCGCCCCTCCTGCCCGCCCCCTCCGGTGCATCCGGCCATCGCCGCCACGGCCGGGTTGTCCTTGCGCCCGGCGTACCCCGCCCCTCCCTGCCTCGCCCCGCCCCGCCTCTCCCCGCCCCGCCCGGCACCGGTACGGCCGGCCGGTCCGCGGCCCTGGCGCACCCCGCGGGGAGCCGTGCCGCATACCCTTCCCGGGTGAGCGAGAACAGCAGGCAGAAGTGGGCCGCGGGCGCGGCAACCGGAATCGGGTCGATGCCGGGCGGTGACGCGCGGGAAGCGGCCAGAACCGTCACCGGATCGCTGGAGACCTTCCCTTGTCTGCCGGAGCTCCCGGCCCGGGGGCCCGGCGCCGACATGATCGGGCGGACCCTCGGGATGCTCGTCGAGGTCTACGGCCATGTGGAGCCCAGCGGCTGGCGGATCAGCGACCGGCCGGGCCGCGACACCCGGCGCGCCCACTCCTGGCTCGGGGAAGATCTCGACGCCCTGGAGGAGTTCACCCAGGGCTACGAGGGACCGCTGAAGGTCTCCGCGGCCGGCCCGTGGACCCTGGCCACCGCCCTGGAGACGCGCAACGGCGAGGCGGCCCTCGGCGACCCCGGCGCCTGCCGGGACCTGGCGGCGTCCCTGGAGGAGGGGCTGCGCGCCCATCTCGCGGACGTACGGCGGCGGGTGCCGGGCGCCCACGTCGTGCTGCAGCTCGACGAGCCGTCGCTGACCGCCGTGCTCCAGGGGCGGGTGAAGACCGCGAGCGGCTACCGCACCCACCGGGCCGTGGACCGGACGGTCGTCGAGGGCGCGCTGCGTGATCTTGTCGCGGTGGCAGAGGGCGGGCCCGTGGTCGTCCACTCCTGCGCCCCCGAGGTGCCGTTCGGGCTGCTGCGGCGGGCCGGTGTCACGGGCATCTCGTTCGATTTCTCGCTGCTCACCGAGCGTGAGGAGGAAACGATCGGGGAGGCCGTCGAGGGCGGTACGACGCTGTTCGCAGGCGTGGTGCCGGGCGTGGACAGCCGATTGTCAGACCCTGCCGGTAGCGTCATGGGTGTCAGGACGCTGTGGCGCAGGCTGGGGCTGACACCGGGGACTCTCAGCGAGTCCGTGGTCATCACTCCCTCGTGCGGACTCGCGGGTGCTTCGCCCGCTTATGCCCGCTCGGCGCTCGCCCACTGCGTCCGGGCGGCGAGATCACTCGCAGACAACCCTGAGTGACCGCACTCAAGGACCACGGGAGGACAAAACGGTGGCTGGCGAACAGCACGCAGCGCAATCCGAGGTGCCCGCAGCGGCGCGGGAGAAGCACGCGCAGCTCGCTGAGCAGATCGAGGAGCATCGCTTCCGGTATTACGTGAAGGACGCCCCGGTCGTCAGCGACGCGGAGTTCGACAGGCTGCTGCGTTCCCTGGAGGCCCTGGAGGACGAGCACCCCGGGCTGCGCACCCCCGATTCGCCGACCCAGAAGGTTGCCGGCGCGTATGCCACGGAGTTCACCGAGGTCGAGCACCGCGAACGGATGCTCTCCCTCGACAACGCCTTCGACGACGAGGAGTTGGCGGCCTGGGCCGAGCGGATCGCCGGTGAACTCGGCGGCGGTCCCCAGGACGCCGGCTACCACTTCCTGTGCGAGTTGAAGGTCGACGGCCTCGCCGTCAACCTCACCTACGAGCAGGGCCGGCTGACCCGCGCCGCCACCCGTGGCGACGGCCGTACGGGCGAGGACATCACACCCAACGTCCGTACGATCGCCGAGATCCCGCACCGGCTCAAGGGCGACCGGATCCCGGGTCTGGTCGAGGTGCGCGGGGAGGTCTACTTCCCGATGGAGAAGTTCCTGGAGCTCAACGAGCGGTTGGTGGCCGAGGGGAAGCCCCCGTTCGCCAACCCCCGCAACGCCGCGGCCGGTTCGCTGCGCCAGAAGGACCCCAAGGTCACGGCCGGCCGCCCGCTGCACATGGTCGTCCATGGCATCGGCGCCCGCGACGGCCTGGAGACCGACCGCCAGTCGGAGGCCTACGACCTGCTCGAGGAGTGGGGCCTGCCGACGGCCACGCACAACAAGGTCGTCGACTCCCTGGAAGCGGTGCGCGAGTTCATCGCCCGCTACGGCGACGCCGACACCCGCCGTACGGCGGTCGAGCACGAGATCGACGGCGTGGTCGTCAAGCTGGACGAGATCCGGCTCCAGGGGCGGCTGGGTTCGACCTCGCGGGCGCCGCGCTGGGCGATCGCCTGGAAGTACCCGCCGGAGGAGGTCAACACCAAGCTGGTCGACATCCGCGTCGGCGTCGGCCGGACCGGGCGGGTCACGCCGTATGCCGTGGTCGAGCCGGTGACGGTGGCCGGCTCCGAGGTGGAGTTCGCGACCCTGCACAACCAGGACGTGGTCAAGGCCAAGGGCGTGTTCATCGGCGACACCGTCGTGATCCGCAAGGCCGGCGATGTCATTCCGGAGATCCTGGGCCCGGTCGCCGATCTGCGGGACGGCAGCGAGCGGGAGTTCGTGATGCCGGCCGACTGCCCCGAGTGCGGGACGCCGCTGCAGCCCGCCAAGGAAGGCGACATCGACCTGCGGTGCCCCAACGCCCGCGCCTGCCCCGCCCAGATCCGTGAGCGGCTGTTCTATCTGGCCGGCCGCAAGTGCCTGGACATCGAGAACTTCGGCTATGTCGCGGCGACGGCGCTCAGCCAGCCGCTGGAGCCCGCCGAGCCGCCGCTGACGGACGAGGGAGATCTTTTCGGCCTCTCCATCGAACAGCTGCTGCCCATCAAGTCGTATGTCCTCGACCCCGATTCCGGTCTGCCCAAGCGCGATCCGAAGACCGGCGAGGAGAAGGTCGTCACCTTCTTCGCCAATCAGAAGGGCGAGCCCAAGAAGAACGCCCTGGCCATGCTGGAGAACATCCAGGCCGCCAAGCAGCGCCCGCTGGCCCGGATCATCACGGGTCTGTCGATCCGGCATGTGGGCCCGGTGGCCGCCGAGGCGCTGGCGCGGGAGTTCCGCTCGATCGACCGCATCCGGGACGCGGACGAGACGGAGCTGGCCGCCGTCGACGGCGTCGGGGCCACGATCGCCGCCTCGTTGAAGCAGTGGTTCGCCGTGGACTGGCACCAGCAGATCATCGAGAGCTGGCGGGCGGCCGGCGTCCGAATGGAGGAGGAGCAAACGGGTGATGAGGGCCCGCGTCCCCTCGAAGGCGTCACCGTCGTCGTAACGGGCACACTTCAGTCACACACCAGAGATGGCGCGAAAGAGGCCCTCCAGAACCTCGGAGCGAAGGTGACCGGTTCCGTTTCGAAGAAGACCGGATTCGTAGTGGTGGGCGACAACCCCGGTTCGAAGTACGACAAGGCCATGCAATTGAAGGTCCCCGTGCTGGACGATGATGGCTTCGCGGTGCTGCTGGAGCAGGGTCCTGACGCAGCGCGAGCGGTAGCTGTCACTCCGCCTGAGGAGGAGTGAGGTGTCACCCCATCGGCGCATACCAGATTGATCCGCAACGCCGGGTCGCATTCGGGCAACCGTCGCCGATCGCTGCCCGTTGGGGCCATCCGCGGCCTACTGTTGAGGAATGCGCCTGCCGTGGCGCGGGCACAGCCGGCTGTGAGAGGGATCGGAATGAAACCGACCGACAGCGCCGCTCCGGCGTCGCGGCTCCGGCGGCTCGTCGTGCCCGCGCTGCCCGCGACCATCGTCCTCGTGGCGGGCCTCGCGCTCGCCACGGGCGTCATCGTCACCCTCGGCGAAGGTGACGCGCTGTTCCCCGGCGGCTCCATAGGCTGGTCGCTGGCGGTCCTCACCGGCATCATCGTCGGCCATCTGGTCGCCCTCGGCCGGGACCGCTGGTGGGGCGGCACGGGCTCCGGCGCCGCCCTGGCCCTCGCCGTCCTGCTGCTCTACGGCTGGGTGCCCGCCACCCTCGTCAGCCTCTCCGTTGTCGTTCTCGTCGGCACCGCCCGGCGGCACCGCTGGCGACAGGCCGTGGTGCACGGCGCCGTGGACATCCTCGGCATCGGTGCCGCGGCGCTCGGCCTCGCCACGTTCGGCGTGGTCTCCAGTGTCCGCCACCCGTGGGCCCCGCCCGTCTGGAACCTCTCCGTCCTCCCCGAAGTCGTCGTCACCGCCGCCGGCTACCTCTTCGTCAGCCGCGGCCTCCTGTGGGCCAGCCTCGCCCCGCGCACCGGCCAGCTGCCCGCCATCCCCCGAACGGCCGTCCTGCGCCAGGCACTCGTCGGCATCGCGCTGCTCGGCATCTCCCCGCTGATCGCCGTCTGCGCCGTCCACGCCCCCCTGCTGCTGCCGCTGTTCGCGGTCCCGCTCATCGCGCTGGACTCCACCCTCTTGATCGCCCGCGCCCGTGCCGAGGAGCAGCTGCGCGACCCGCTCACCGGCCTGCCCAACCGCCAGTGGCTGCTGGAGCGCACCTGGACCGCGCTGGACGACGCCGAGCGCGTCGGCTCCCGCGCCGCACTGGTCCTCATCGACCTGGACCGCTTCCGCTCCGTCAACGACACCCTCGGCCACCTCGCCGGCGACCGCCTGCTGCTGCAGATCGCCGACCGCCTGCGGCACGCCCTGCCGCGCGGCGCCGAGGCGGCCCGGCTCGGCGGCGACGAGTTCGCGGTCCTGCTGCCCACCACCGATTCGCTGACCAGCTCCCAGCGGGTGGCCCGCAATCTGGTCTCCGCCCTCGGCTCCCCGCTGGACCTCGACGGACTGACCCTCGTGCTAGAAGCCAGCGCGGGGGTCGCCGTCTTCCCCGACCACGCCCTCGATGCCGAAGGGCTGCTGCGCCGCGCCGATGTGGCCATGTACCAGGCCAAGCGGGACCGCAGCGGCGTCGAGCTGTACGAGGCCAAGCGGGACGGCAACACCCCCGATCGCCTGGGCCTGTTGGGCGATCTGCGCCGCGCCCTGGACGCCGGCGACGTCGAGCTGCACTACCAGCCCAAGGTCGGCTTCGACGGGCATGTCGCCGGGCTGGAGGCGCTGGTCCGCTGGGTGCATCCGGACCGCGGCCGGGTGCCACCGGACGAATTCATCGCCATCGCCGAGTCCTCCGGGCTGATGCCGCGGCTGACGGAGTACGTCCTCGAGACCGCGCTCGCCCAGGTGGCGCGCTGGCGCGCGATGGGCCTGGAGGTGCCGGTCGCCGTCAATGTCTCCCCGCGCGATGTGCACTCCCCGGGCTTCGCCGGAGCGGTCGCGGCCCGGCTCGCCCGGCACCGCGTCCCACCGGGCGCCCTCCAGCTGGAGATCACCGAGCACGTCCTCCTGGAGGACCCGCAGCGGGCCGCCGACACCCTCGCCGGGCTCACCGCGCACGGCGTGAAGATGTCCCTCGACGACTTCGGCACCGGCTACTCCTCCCTCGTCCATCTGCGGCGCCTCCCGGTGAGCGAGCTGAAGATCGACCGCTCCTTCGTGGCCCGGCTGGCGGTCGACACGGAGGACGCCGAGATCGTCCGCTGCACCCTCGACCTCGCGCACTCCCTCGGCCTGCTGGTCGTCGCCGAGGGCGTCGAGGACGACGAGACCTGGGAGCGGCTGCGTGATCTCGGCTGCGACGCCGTACAGGGCTGGCTGGTGGCCGCCGCGATGCCACCGGACGAGACCACGGCCTGGCTGAGAGCCCGCGGTGAGCGTGGCTGGCAACGTGAATCGGAGACGGCCGCCCTGGCGGCGGAGAAGGCCGCCGAGCGCCCTTCGGGACAGGTCTTGAACTGACCCGGCCACCGGCCGTCCCGTGTCCCCGCTCCGAAGAACCCGCACAGCCGCCCTCAGCAGCACACCGGCCCGGCGAGCCCGGACCGCCCGGCGACCCCGGACCGCCCGACGGGAGCGGTGCGTCCGGCCGGAGCGGCGCGCCATGCCGGAGCGGCGCGTCCGGTGCGAGAGACGCCTCCGAGGTGTCCGACGCGTCCGTCCCTTCCGTCCCGTCCGACGCGTCCGTCTCGTCCGCCGAACCCATCCCGTCCGCCGAACCCATCCCGTCCGCCGAACCCATCCCGTCCGCCGAACCCATCCCGTCCGCCGAGGCGGAGGGGGCTGCGGAGGCGGATGAGCCGTCCGGACCGGAGGCTTCCTGACCGGCCGCGGCACCCTCCGGCAGATCGTGGAAACCTGCCGCGGCCGACGCTCGTACCCGCCCCCGGCGAAACGGTTTCGCGGCAGCTCTTGCGTACGCCATAGGATTGGGCCGGAAAAGTTCACAGGAGCATTCGACGAGAAGACTCCGCCTGGACTCTCCGCCCGGAACACTCCGCCCAGAACACCAGAGGATCGCTGCATGCCTGGCATCACGCGCGAGGAGGTCGCCCACCTCGCCCGGCTGGCACGTCTGGAGCTGAAGGCAGAAGAGCTCGACCACTTCGCCGGACAGCTCGACGACATCATCGGCGCGGTCGCCCGCGTCTCCGAGGTCGCCGACCAAGACGTACCGCCGACCTCCCACCCGCTGCCCCTGACCAACGTCATGCGGGCGGACGAGGTCCGTCCGTCGCTGACCTCCGAGCAGGCGCTCTCCGGCGCCCCGGCCCAGGAGCAGCAGCGTTTCAAGGTGCCGCAGATCCTGGGGGAGGAGTGACCGACATGGCAGACCTGATCAAGCTCACCGCCGCCGGGATCGCGGCGAAGATCGCGGCCGGCGAGGTCACCGCCGTCGAGGTGACCGAGGCCCACCTGGCCCGTATCGACGCCGTCGACGAGAAGGTGCACGCCTTCCTGCACGTCGACCGCGAGGGCGCGCTCGCCCAGGCCCGCGCCGTGGACGAGAAGCGCGCCCGCGGCGAGAAGCTCGGCCCGCTGGCCGGCGTCCCGGTCGCGCTCAAGGACATCTTCACGACGGAGGGGATTCCCACCACCGTCGGCTCGAAGATCCTCGAAGGCTGGATCCCGCCGTACGACGCCACGCTCACCAAGAAGCTCAAGGCCGCCGACGTCGTCATCCTCGGCAAGACCAACATGGACGAGTTCGCCATGGGGTCCTCCACCGAGAACAGCGCCTACGGCCCGACCGGCAACCCCTGGGACCTCACCAAGATCCCCGGCGGCTCCGGCGGCGGCTCCAGCGCCGCCCTCGCCGCCTACGAGGCCCCGCTGGCCATCGGCACGGACACCGGCGGCTCCATCCGCCAGCCCGCGTCCGTCACCGGCACGGTCGGTGTCAAGCCCACCTACGGCGGCGTCTCCCGCTACGGCATGGTGGCCTTCTCCAGCTCCCTGGACCAGGGCGGCCCCTGCGCCCGTACGGTCCTGGACGCGGCCCTGCTGCACGAGGCCATCGCCGGGCACGACCCGCTGGACTCCACCTCCATCGACGCCCCCGTGCCGCCGGTCGTCGAAGCGGCCCGCAACGGCAGCGTCGAGGGCATGCGCGTCGGCGTCGTCAAGCAGTTCCGCGGCGAGGGCTACCAGGCCGGTGTCATCCAGCGCTTCGACGAGTCCGTCGCGCTGCTGAAGGAGCTGGGCGCGCAGATCGTCGAGCTGGACTGCCCGTCCTTCGACCTGGCGCTGTCCGCGTACTACCTGATCGCGCCCTCGGAGTGCTCCTCCAACCTGGCCCGCTTCGACGCCATGCGCTACGGCCTGCGGGTCGGCGACGACGGCACGAAGTCCGCCGAGGACGTCACCGCCCTGACCCGTGAGGCCGGCTTCGGCGACGAGGTCAAGCGCCGCATCATCCTCGGCACGTACGCGCTCAGCTCCGGCTACTACGACGCGTACTACGGCAGCGCCCAGAAGGTCCGCACCCTGATCACGCGCGACTTCGAGAAGGCCTTCGAGCAGGTCGACGTGATCATCTCGCCGACCACGCCGACCACCGCCTTCCCGATCGGTGAGCGCACCGACGACCCGATGGCGATGTACCTCGCCGACGTGTGCACCATCCCCACCAACCTGGCAGGCAACGCAGCCATGTCGCTGCCCTGTGGACTGGCCCCCGAGGACGGGCTGCCGGTGGGTCTGCAGATCATCGCCCCTGCCATGGCCGACGACCGGCTCTACAAGGTCGGTGCCGCGGTCGAGGCCGCGTTCACCGCCAAGTGGGGTCACCCGCTGCTCGAGGAGGCACCTGCACTGTGAGCGCCATGACCAAGAAGGCCAAGAACTTCAAGAAGTCCAAGTCCGGTCTGTACCTGTCGATCGGCAGCACCGCGTTCGGCGCCATCAGCGTCGCGAAGCAGGCCAAGCTGGCCCGTCAGGAGAGCGACACCCTCCGGCTGGTCGACGCCGCCGTCTCGGCCGCGGCGATCGTCACCGGACTGGCGATCCTCTACCGCGAACTGAAGCGCCTGGGCGACGACGACGTCCTGCTGGGCTGAGAGGGAAAGTTTCACCGTGACTGTCACTGACCTGGTGTCGTACGAGGACGCCCTCGCGACGTACGATCCCGTCATGGGCCTGGAGGTCCATGTCGAGCTCGGCACCAAGACCAAGATGTTCTGCGGGTGTTCCACCACCCTGGGCGCGGACGCCAACGCGCAGACCTGCCCGACCTGCCTGGGCCTGCCGGGCTCGCTGCCGGTCGTCAACGCGATCGGCGTCGAGTCCGCGATCAAGATCGGCCTGGCGCTGAACTGCTCCATCGCCGAGTGGTGCCGCTTCGCCCGGAAGAACTACTTCTATCCGGACATGCCGAAGAACTTCCAGACCTCCCAGTACGACGAGCCGATCGCCTTCGACGGCTACCTCGACGTACAGCTGGAGGACGGGGAGATCTTCCGGGTGCACATCGAGCGCGCCCACATGGAGGAGGACACCGGCAAGTCCACCCACATCGGCGGCGCCACCGGCCGTATCCACGGTGCCCGGCACTCCCTCCTGGACTACAACCGCGCCGGTATCCCGCTCATCGAGATCGTCACCAAGCCGATCGAGGGAGCGGGCGAGCGGGCCCCCGAGGTCGCCAAGGCGTACGTCGCCGAGCTGCGCGAGCTGATCAAGGCGCTGGGCGTCTCCGAGGCCCGTATGGAGCAGGGCCAGATGCGCTGCGATGTGAACCTGTCGCTGCGTCCGCAGGGCACCGAGAAGTTCGGGACGCGCTCGGAGACCAAGAACGTCAACTCCCTGCGCTCCGTGGAGCGCGCGGCCCGCTTCGAGATCCAGCGCCACGCCGCGGTGCTGTCCTCCGGCGGCACGATCGTCCAGGAGACCCGGCACTTCCACGAGGAGGACGGCTCCACGACGGCCGGCCGCATCAAGGACAACGCCGAGGACTACCGCTACTTCCCCGAGCCGGACCTGGTGCCGGTGGCCCCCTCCCGCGAGTGGGTCGAGGAACTGCGGGCCACGCTCCCCGAGCTGCCGCGGGTGCGCCGTAACCGGCTGCGCGAGGAGTGGGGCATCTCCGAGCACGACATGCAGTCGATCCTCAACGCGGGCGCGGTCGACCTGATCACCGCCACCGTCGACGCCGGCGCGGACTCCGCCTCGGCCCGTAAGTGGTGGATGGGCGAGCTGGCCCGCCGCGCCAACGAGGACGGCGTGGACCTGGCCGCCCTGCCGATCACCCCCGAGCAGGTCGCCCGGGTGACCGCGCTGGTCGCCGACGGCTCGCTCAACGACAAGCTGGCCCGCCAGACCATCGAAGGTGTGCTGGCCGGCGAGGGCGACCCGGACACCGTCGTCGACCAGCGCGGTCTGAAGGTCGTCTCCGACGAGGGAGCCCTCGGCACCGCCGTCGACGAGGCGATCGCCGCCAATGCCGCCATCGCCGACAAGATCCGCGGTGGCAAGGTGGCCGCGGCCGGCGCCCTGGTCGGCGCGGTCATGAAGGCGACGCGCGGGCAGGCGGACGCGGCCCGGGTGCGTGAACTCATCCTGGAGAAGCTGGGCGTCGAGGGCTGACGCGGCACCGATCCGGACGTACGAAGCGGCCGTCTTCCCAGGGGAGGGCGGCCGCTTCGCGTACCCGCCACCCGATCGGCCCGGCCCGGGAATGCCGGGACGCCTCCGCCGCGCACGCCGCCGCGCAGACCCTCGCCGAGGCCTACGGGGGCCGCTTCCTGCTCGGCCTGGGCGCCGGCCACGCGCCCCTGGTCGGCCGGCGGGGGCACACCTACGCCAAGCCGCTCGCGGCCATGCGCGAGTATCTCGACGCGATGGACGCCACGCCGTACGACGGGCCGGTGGCCGACCCGCCGCCCGCCCGGGTGCTGGCGGCACTCGGCCCGAAGATGCTGGAGCTCGCGGGAACGCGGACGGCCGGCGCCCACCCGTACTTCGTGACCACGGAACACACCGCCCGCGCCCGCGAGATTCTCGGCGCCGGCCCGCTGCTCGCCCCCGAGCAGGCCGTCCTCCTGGAGTCCGACCCCGCGACGGCCCGCTCCCTGGCCCGCGAACACCACACACGCTTCTACCTGGAGCTGTCGAACTACACCGGCAATCTGCGACGGCTCGGCTTCGGGGACGACGACTTCAAGAACGGCGGCAGCGACCGGCTGGTGGACGCGATCGTGGCATGGGGCGACGTGGACGCCATCCGTCGGCGCGTACAGGAGCATGGCGACGCGGGCGCCGACCACGTGGCGATCCAGCCCCTCGCCCCGAACCGCGGCCTGGGCCTGGAGCAACTACGGGAACTGGCACCGGCGTTGACCGGTTCCTGAGGCCGGGCGCCGGGCGCCGGGCGCAGGGCGCCGCGCACGGAGATTCCGGGCGCGGCTTTCCCCCCGTCCGGCCTCAGGCGGTACCCGCGGCGGTCTGCTCGGACGGCGTGTCCTTGTGACTGACCGCCAGGTAGCCCACGAGCAGCACGATCGGCACCGTGAGTGCGAGGGTGACCGGTCCGGTTCCCCAGCCGAGGCCGCCGCGAGCGGTGGAGACGCCCATCCAGTCGGCGAACGAGGCACCGAGCGGGCGGGTCAGCACATACGCCCACCAGAAGGCGGCGACGGCGTTCAGCCCGAGGAAGCGCCCCGACAGCGCGGGCACCGCGATGAGCGCGGCGAACAGGATGCCGGAGGGGAGGTACCCCAGGTGGAGGGTGCCCGCGGTGAGGTCGCCGACCGCGGTGCCCAGCGCGAACGTGGTGAGCACCGTCGCCCAGTAGAACGTTTCACGGCGGCGGGTGCGGATGCTGTGGATGGACAGCGTTCCCTCGGTCCGGTACCAGGCCGTCAGGAGGGCGGCCAGCGCGAGGGAGAAGGCGACGGCGGAGACCGTGTAGGGAATGCCGGCGATGACGTGGACGACGTCGGCGGCCATGGTGCCGAACACGCTGACCATGACGATCGCGGTCCAGTAGGTCCACGGCCGGTAGCGGGTGGCCCGGAACTGGAGGACCAGGAAGACCACGAACCCGGCCAGTCCGAGGGCGCCCGCCGGTATCGGCCCGAGCGTCCGGCCGAGGTAGTCCGAGGCCGTCTCGCCCATGCCGGTGGTGAGTACCTTCACACCCCAGAACAGGGCTGTGACCTGCGGTACCTTGCTCCAGCCGGGTCCGTGTCCCGGGTGGGGCAAGGGCTCTTGCCCCTGAGGTTCCCCCAGGGGCAGGGTCTGTGCCCCGCTGCTCCACTGCGCCATCGTGCTGTCCGCCCTCCCGGCGCGGTGCGCCGTATCGGCAACCAACTGCTTTTCGGGCGCCGGGCAGCGGACCGCGCGCGGTCGGTGGCCGCTGCCCAGCCATCGTCTACAAGACTGTAGACGATGGTGGATGCGGGTCGTGCACCGCCGTGGCCGGGAGTCCGGGAGTCCGGGAGACCAGGAGTCCGGGAGGCCAGGAGTCCGGGAGGCCAGGAGTCCGGGAGGCCGGCCGCACCGGACTCGGTGCCGGGCGCCGGGCCGTATTCAGTGGCCCAGGCGCTCCAGGGCGGCGAGCGGATAGCGTTCGCCCGCCACGGCGCCGTCGGGCACCGCCGCCCGGAGCCGGGCCGCCTGCTCCGGGTCCAGCGCGATGGCGGTCGCCGCCGCATTCTCCTCCAGGTAGCTGCGGCGTTTGGTGCCGGGGATCGGCACGATGTCCTCGCCCTGGGCGAGCAGCCAGGCGAGGGCGGCCTGTGCCGGGGTGCAGCCGAGGGAGCCGGCGGCGGTGCGCACGGCCTGGACGAGCCGCAGATTGCGCTCGATGTTCTCCTCGGCGAACCGCGGCCACCGGCGCCGGGCGTCCTCGGCGGTGAGATCCTCGCGGGAGCCGAGCGCGCCGGTCAGCATCCCGCGCCCGAGCGGCGAGTACGCGACGATGCCGATGCCGAGTTCCCGGCAGGTCGCCAGCATCTCGCCTTCCACGACGTCGCGCGTGAAGAGGGAGTACTCCAGCTGCACGGCGCTGATCGGGTGCGTGGCATGGGCCCGGCGCAGGGTCTGAGGACTCACCTCGCTGAGGCCGAGATGGCGTACGGCGCCGGCCGCGACGAGCTCGGCCATCGCACCGACCGTCTCCTCGACGGGGACGGCCGGGTCGCGGCGGTGCACGGAGTAGAGGTCGATACGGTCCGTACCGAGGCGCCGCAGCGAGGCGTGGCATGCCTCGCGCACCCAAGTGGCGGACGTATCCACCGCGTTGACCCGCCCGGTGACGGTGTCGTGCCGCAGCCCGAACTTGGTCGCGACGACCAGCCCGTCCCGCTGCGACGCCGTACGGCTGCCCAGCCAGCGTCCGATGAACTCCTCGTTGGCGCCCTGTCCGTAGGCGTCCGCGGTGTCCAGCAGGTTCACGCCCAGCTCGGACGCGCGGTCGAGGGTCCGCACGGACGCGGCGTCGTCCGGGACCCCGTACGAGCTGGACATCCCCATGCAGCCGAGGCCGAGCGCACCGACGCCCGGCCCGTGCGTGCCGAGTGGGCGTTGCTTCATCGTCGTCCCGCTGCCGGCCGGGCGGTGAGGTGGCCGCCCTGGCTGCCGCAGTAGCCGGACGTGCACCGGTCGGGACCGTGAGAGACGTGCTGGGCCGCTGTGCTGGTCATGACTCTCCTGGCAAGTCGTCCAGCAGGCTCTCCGTCTCCTCGGGGGAAGGGCCTGCGACCGCAGCATCCCATACACCCTCGAACGAGGAAGGCGGGCGGGTGAAGACCGCGAGCGGCTACCGCACCGACCCCACCCTTCCCGGCTCTTTGTGGGGAAGTCCACAAACACCTCAAAGGATCTCCCCGGACTGGCACCCTGCACGGAAGAAGGAAGAAGCGGGTCCGCCGCTGCCTCACGGGTCTGCGGTGGCCCCGCCCCGTCCCCGTACATCCGCGCTCGGCACCACCCGCTCCCGGGAGATATCGACGCCCAACCCGGGAAGCAGACGAGGTCCGTGACCGCTCTGGCTCGGTGGTGTCTCAGGCGCCGCATCGTGGTGATCGTTCTCTGGCTCGCCGCCTTCTCGGGGGTCGCCGTCGCCGCGGGGCTGACCGGTTCCGCGTACTCGAACAACTACGAGGTGCCCGGGACCGAATCCGGACGGGCCTCGGCCCAGCTGGCCCGCGCCTTCCCCGGACAGTCCGGCGACAGCGACAGCATCGTGTGGCACACGGACTCCGCAACGGTGCGCTCCGCCGCGGTCCGCACGACGATGACGCACACCCTGGAGAAGATCGCCGGGCTGCCCGGCGTCTCCGAGGTGCAGAGTCCGTACGGCCCGCACGGCGCGCGCGCCTCCGGCGGCCGGGGCGCGCAGCAGATCAGCAAGGACGGGCACACCGCCTACGCCCCCGTGGTCTTCGACCGTGCCACCGACGAGCTGGACCCCGCACAGGTCCGCACGGTCGTCACCACCGCGCAGAGCGCGTCCGGCGGCGGCCTCCAGGTCGAGCTGGGCGGCGCCGGGATCGCACTGACCGAGGCGCCGCGCGCCCAGCTCCCGGAGATCATCGGACTGGGCGCGGCGGCCGTGGTGCTCTTCCTTGCCTTCGGTTCGCTCGCCGCGACCCTCCTGCCGATCGTCACCGCGCTGGCCGCCGTCGGCACCGCCTCGGCCGGCATCACCCTGCTCAGCCACGTGATGACGGTCGCCGACTTCGCCCCGATGCTCGGCATGCTGATCGGTCTCGGCGTCGGGATCGACTATGCGCTGTTCATCGTCACCCGGCACCGCAAGGGCCTGCGCGCGGGTCTGCCGGTCGGTGAGGCCGCCGTCCGCGCCGTCGCGGTGTCCGGGCGCGCGGTCGTCTTCGCCGGGGCCACCGTCTGTATCGCCCTGCTGGGCATGCTGATCCTGCGGCTGGGCTTCCTCAACGGCGTGGCCCTCGCCGCTTCGCTGACCGTCGTGCTGACGGTGGCGGCCGCCGTCACCCTGCTGCCGGCGCTGCTCGGGCTGATCGGGATGCGGGCGCTGAGCCGTCGCGAGCGCCGGCGGCTGGCCGAGGACGGACCGCGGCCCGAGCGGCCCGCCGGAATCGCCGCCCGCTGGTCCGGATTCGTCGAGCGGCATCCCAGGCTGCTGGGGGTGGCCGCGGCGGCCGTCATGCTCGTGCTGGCCCTGCCGACCTTCACACTGCACCTGGGCACCTCCGACCAGGGCAACAACCCGGCCACCTCGACCACCCGCAAGGCGTACGACCTGCTGGCGGGCGGCGGCCCCGGCGCCGGACACGGCAGCGGCTTCGGCCCCGGATTCAACGGGCCGCTGACGCTCGTCGGCACCCTGGACGGTGCCAAGGACCGGATCGCCTTCGACGAGCTGCCGCACCGGCTGCGCGACACCCCCGGCATCGCCCAGGTCGGCGCCCCCGAGTACAACGGCAGCCACAGCACCGGCGTGATCACCGTCGTACCCACCAGCGCGCCGCAGTCCCGGCAGACCTCCGACCTGGTGCAGCACCTGCGGACGGAGGTGCTGCCCGCGGCCGCGGAGGCGAGCACGCTGCGGGTACGGGTCGGCGGCATCACCGCGAGCTATGACGACTTCGCGTCCGTCATCGTCGGCAAGCTGCCGCTCTTCATCGGTGTCGTCATCGCGCTCGGCTCGCTCCTGCTGCTGCTCGCCTTCCGCAGCATCGGTATCCCGCTGAAGGCCGCGCTGATGAATCTCGCGGCCGTCGCCGCGTCCTTCGGGATCGTTGTCGCGATCTTCCAGTGGGGCTGGGGCAGCGAAGCGCTGGGGCTCGGCAGCGCCGGGCCGGTCGAACCGTTCCTGCCGGTCATCATGGTGTCGGTGCTCTTCGGCCTGTCCATGGACTACCAGGTGTTCCTGGTCTCCCGGATGTACGAGGAGTGGCAGCTGACGCACGACAACTGCCGGGCGGTACGGGTCGGCCTCGCCGAGACCAGCCGGGTGATCAACTCGGCGGCGGTCATCATGATCGCGGTGTTCGCGGCCTTCATCCTCAGCGGCGACCGGACCATCGCGATGTTCGGCATCGGCCTGGCCTCCGCCGTCGCCCTGGACGCGTTCGTGCTGCGTACGCTCCTGGTGCCCGCCCTGATGCACCTGCTGGGCGGCGCCAACTGGTGGCTGCCGTCCCGGCTCGACCGGTGGCTGCCCCGGATCGGCATCGAGCCGCCGCCGGAGCCGGGCGCGGCGGCGGGGCCGCCCGGACCGCAGGACGGGGAGAAACCGCTGGTAGGGGTGTAGGGCCCGCCCCGGACGGGCCCCTTCGAGGGGGGCCTCGCCCGGCGTGTCGCCGTCCGTCGCCCGCCCGCTGCCGCGGTTCTCATCCGACTCTCAGACACGGCACCTACGGTCGCGACCATGGGAACGACCAGGACGACCGAGAACCGAACCGACGACGAGACGACCGGGCCGGCGCAGGGGGCCAAGGAGACTGCTGCGATCCCGGAGACCACCGAGGCGGAGGCGGCCGCCAAGGCCGGCGCCAAGGCCGACGAGCACGCCGACGACAATGCCGTCCTCGCCGCGCAGGACGAGGAGAGTGACCTCGACGCGGACGATGACGCCGGCCATGACCAGCACACCACCACCGGGCCCGCCGCCGGCGTCGCCGCCGGGGCCGGTGCCGTCGTCGCCGCGGGGCTCGGCCTCGCGTCCGTCACCGGCACCTGGCTCGGCACGACGCTGGCCGAGCGCGCGAACCTGATGGGCCAGATCAAGATCCAGTCGGGCAAGGCCCAGGCCGCGGACCAGATCTCTGCCGTCTACGGCGCCTCCTGGCACACCAATGCCCTGGTCAACGGCGTCTTCGCGCTGCTCGCCGCGATCGCCGCCGTGCTGGTGCTCACCCGCGAGCGCGCCACCTGGGTGCGGGCCGTCGCCTGGGGCGGGCTGGCGCTCGGTGTGCTGGGCATCCTGATCTCCGCGGGCATGTACCTCGACCTGTTCGGGAACATGCCCACCGTCCCCAAGGCCCCCACGGGTGCCGGGCCCACGGCTCCGTAAGGCCACCCGGGGCGCTCTTCGAGCGCGCCGTAAGGGTGCCGCGGGCGGTGCCTGAGGAGCCCGGCAGCAGCATCGCGGGTTTCCGGGCACCGCCCGGGGCCGGAGATCGGGAACTCTCCCGATGTGGCGGACCCCCCTTGGCGACGAGGCTTGAGCACATCGGCAAGCCGTCGGGACACCACCTCACCGTCGTCAGGGGAGAGACCATGTACCGCTCCGAGCAGGTACCGCTCCGAGCCGGCGATCCGGGTCCGTCACGAAGCGCTGCGCCGCGAGGCCGGCCGGCAGCGCCCGGCGCGCGAGGCGGACGGGGCCCGGAGGCCGGGCGCCGCGGCGCCGCCCGTTCCGGGGCGGACGAACCCGGAGGGCGGGTGACCACCCGCGGCCGGTGGGCGCGGATCCGCCGCGCCACCGCCTGACCGCGAGGCTCCCGTGCCGTCCCGGGCACCGGACCCGCGGGCCGTCCCACAGCCGTCCGCCCGGCCCCGGGTGCTCCTCGCACCGGGCCGGGCGTTCCGCCTGCCGAAACCCCCTGCCGGACGGTCAGATCCCGGTGCGATGCTGACGAGCGCGGAGACCAGGGCCGTGGCCGGCCGGGGTGCCCTCGTCCGGGGCCGGCCGGGGTGCCCTGACGACGACGGTCCCCGAGGAGAGGTCGATCGGGCCCGTGCCGGGATCGCCGTCGCCCACGTCATCGACGACGAGCGACATCTTCTGCCGCTCCTCGTCGGTGTGCTTGCGCCCCGGCGCGAACAGTTCCTCCGCGATGTTGAACATGGTGCCGTGCCCCCTCTTCGGTTGACGCGCACCCGTCCCCCTGCCCGAGTGTAGGCAGCAGGGCACCCGGAAAGGGGATCAGCCGGTCAGCTCACCTGGAGGCGGAGAATCCGGTCATCGCCCTTGCGCGGCCTGCCCCGGCCGTCCGTATTGCTGGTAACCAGCCACAACGCACCGTCCTCGGCGGCCACGACGGTCCGCAGCCGCCCGTAGGTGCCCGTCAGGAAGGCCTGGGGAGCCGCCACCGGCCTCGTCCCGTTCAGGGGGATCCGCCACAGTCGTTCACCGCGCAGCGACGCCATCCAGATCGAGCCCTTGGCGTAGGCGATGCCACTGGGCGAGGCGTCCGCGGTCCTCCACTCCTCGACCGGGTCCACGAACCCGGCACCCGCCGCCGCGCCCTTGGCCTTGCCCTCGGCCTCCGGCCAGCCGTAGTTCCTGCCCGGCTCGATGAGATTGAGCTCGTCCCAGGTGTTCTGCCCGAACTCCGAGGCCCACAGGCGTTTGTCCCGGTCCCAGGCCAGCCCCTGCACATTGCGGTGCCCGTAGTCGTACACCACCGAGTCCGCCTCGGGGTTGCCGTGCGCCGGTTCGCCGTCCGGCGTCATCCGGAGGATCTTGCCGCCCGGCGACTTCTTGTCCTGGGCCAGTGCGGTCTCGCCGCTCTCACCGGTACCGGCGTAGAGCATCTTGTCCGGGCCGAAGGCGATCCGGCCGCCGTTGTGGATCCGGCCCTTGGGGATGCCCTTGAAGATCGTGTCGGGCGCACCCAGCTGATTGCCCTGCGGGCGCTTCTCGTCGTAGATCATGCGGGCGATGCGGTTGTCGGACACGGTGGTGAAGTACGCGTACACCTCGTGGTCCGCCCCGAACGCCGAGGACACCGCGATCCCCAGCAGCCCGCCCTCGCCCCCCGGGTCCACGCCCGGCACCGACCCCAGCTCGGTGATCTTCCCGCCGTGCGCCGCAACCCGGACGATCTTCCCGGTGTCACGGGAGGAGACCAGCAGATCCCCGCCCGGCAGCACCGCCACGCCCCAGGGCGACTTCAGCCCGGTGGCCAGGGTGCCGGTCACCTTCACCGACCCCTTGGCGGGCGGTGCGGGGGACGACGGTGCGGCGCTCGGCGAGGCGGCGGCGCCGGGGCCCTTGGCCGGGGCGGACCCCGCCCCGCCCTGGGGCTGCGCGCCGCCGGACGAACAGCCCGCCGCCAGGAGCAGCGAAGCGGCGGCCAACACGGCGGTCCCAGAACGGCGTCGCACGGCAGAGGTCCTCTCGTCGGCAGGGCGTGGACAAGAACACCACATCGCGGCCCCCGCCGCGCCGTGGACGGCTCGTCGGGGCCCCCGCCGCGCCGTGGACGGCTCAATACCAGGACCCGCGCGCCGGCGGCAGCGAGGCTATCTCCGCCAGGTCCTCGCGGGTGAGTGCCAGCTCCGAGGCCTTGGCGTTCTGCGCGGCCCAGCTTTCCTTCTTCGTGCCCGGCACCGGAACCACGTGCCGGCCCTGCGCCAGCGTCCACGCCAGCGCCACCTGCCCCGGCGTGGCACCGTAGCGGGCGCCGACCCGCCGCAGCCCGGCCACCACCGGCTGGTTCGCGGCCATCATCTCCGCGGTGAAGCGGGGGTGGCGGGCCCGTATGTCCTCCGGTTCGAAGCCCTGCCCCGGGGTGAGGGTGCCGGTCAGATAGCCGTTCCCCAGCGGCATCGCCGCCAGGAAGCCGACGCCGCGCGACGCACACCACGGCAGCAGCTCCTCCAGCGCCTCCGGCGACCACACCGACAGCTCCGCCTGCACACTGCTGACCGGGAACACCTGCTGGATGCGCTCCAGTTGGGCCAGCGTGCCGTCGTGCATCCGGGAGCGGGGGCGCGCCCTGCCGCCCGCCGGGCGCCGCTCCGCACGGGCCGCGCGGGCCGGCCGTACCGCCCGCGCGCCCACCGCGCACAGCCCCAGCGACCGCACCTTCCCCGCCGCCACCAGCTCCGCCATCGCTCCCCAGGTCTCTTCCACGGGCACCTCGGGATCGGCCCGGTGCAGCTGGTAGAGATCGATACGGTCGGTCTGCAGCCGGCGCAGCGAGGCGTCACAGGCGCGCTTGACGTAGCCGGGCCGCCCGTTGGCGACGATGTGCTGCTCGCCCACCAGCAGCCCGCACTTGGTCGAGACGAACGCGTCCGCCCGCCGCTCCTTGAGCACTCGCCCCACCAGCAGCTCGTTGGTGAACGGGCCGTACATATCGGCGGTGTCCAGCAGGCTGCACCCCCGGTCCAGCGCGGTGTGCACGGCCCGCAGCGAGCTGTCCAAGCTGCGCTGCGACTCGGTGTACCCCCAGCTCATCGGCATACAGCCGAGCCCTATGGCGCCCACTTCGAGAGCCGCCGCACCGATTGTCCTGCGCTCCACCTGGTTGTGCCTCCATCCCCTCGCCCCCGGTCAAGGGCCAGACCAAACTAACGTCTGAGCAGAACGTCTCTTCGCATAGCCTGCGGCCATGGCAACCGCAGACCGGCGTACCGAAGCGAACGACGTATGGCTCCCGATCCCGCCCGGCGAGATCGACGGCCTCCCCGACGGCTTCCCTTACGTCCACTGGGACGCCGGCCCCGACTACCCGGCCGACCCCGCCCGGTGCGCGTTCTACGCCGTCCCCTACATGAAGGACGCGGAGGTCTGCCTGCGTGCGCTGTCCCGGATGAGCCGGGTACGGGTGGTGCAGACCCTCACCGCCGGTATCGAGCACATGCTCCCCGGGCTGAAGTGGATGCCGTCCGGCGCTCTGCTGTGCAACGCCCGGGGGCTGCACGACGCCAGCACCGCCGAGCTGGCGCTCACCCTGATGCTGGCGGCGCTGCGCGATATCCCCGGGTTCGTACGGGGCCAGGACGCGGGGGAGTGGCGGAAGGGCTTCCAGCCTGCGCTTGCCGACAAGTCGGTCCTCATTGTGGGCTATGGTTCGATCGGCAGTGCCATCGAAGACCGGCTCACACCTTTTGAATGTGCGCGGGTGGCGCGCGTCGCACGCACCGCTCGTGACACTGTGCGCGGTCCTGTGCATCCACTCTCCGACGTGTCCGCCCTCTTGCCCGACGCGGACGTGGTCGTGCTGGCAACTCCGCTCACCGAAGCGACGCGTGGCCTGGTCGGAACCGATTTCCTGGCCCGGATGAAGGACGGCGCACTGCTGGTGAACATCGCGCGCGGCGCCGTCGTCGACACCAAGGCGCTCCTTGCCGAACTGGAATCCGGACGGCTGCGCGCGGCACTCGATGTCACCGATCCGGAACCCCTGCCCCCCGGGCATCCGCTGTGGCACGCTCCTGGCGTGCTCATCACTCCACACGTCGGGGGCCCCAGCTCTGCCTTCCTGCCCCGTGCGAAGCGGCTGCTGCGCGACCAGTTGACGCTTTTCGCGGCCGGCGAGCCGCTGCGGAACGTGGTCGTCACCGCCGACTGACCGGTTGCGAGTAGCGCTACGAGGCCGTACGAATGCAAAGAGTGTTCGCAAGTCGCTGACAGTCACGCTCCGTAGAGATGCTATGTCCCTGAGTGACGGAACTGGTGTATCGTCCCGAGCGGGGACGACGCCGGGAAGGATGCGGCGCGTGCGAAAGATCCGGAACTCGAGGGGGGCGACGGGCGATGTACAGCCGATGGATGATTCGCGAGAAGCGCGATCCACGAGCGCCCACGGGAATACTGCGAGGTCCCCAGGCGCACCGCTCGCGACGACGCCTGGTCCGGGTGAGGGGAAGAGTCCGGTGAGCGCCCCCGGGGCGATGCTCTCCCGGCCGCCGGCGTCGGCCGGCAATCCGCCGGGCGCGGTGCCGCAGATCGTCCTCGCCGTCGCCTGCGGCGGCTATGCCGTCGGCGCCGCTTTCGGCTGGGGATCGCCTGAAGTCGCCGCGTTCATGGGGGACTTCGGCCTCAGTTTCGCGGCGTTCCTGGCAGCCTTCTCCTGCGGTCTGTACGCCCGCAAGAGCCGCAGCCGGTTCCGCCCGGCCTGGATGCTCTTCGCCGCCTCGTCCGGGATGGCCGGACTCGGCAACGGCGTATGGGGCTGGTACGAGGTCGTCCAGCGCACCGCGGTGCCCAGCCCGTGCCTGGCCGACTTCTGCTTCCTGCTGTTCGCGCCACCGGCCATCGTCGGTCTGCTGGTGCTCGCCAAGAGGCCGGTGACCAGGGCCGGTTGGGTCTGCCTGGGCCTCGACTCCTGGCTGATCGCAGGATCGCTGGTCACCCTCTCATGGAGCCTCGCGCTCGCACACACCGCCCACTTCCAGGGCCGCAGCGTGGCCCAGAGTGCCCTGTCGCTGGCCTATCCGCTGCTGGACATCGTGCTGGTGAGCATGGTGCTCGCGCTGCACTTCCGGCGCTCCTCCGTGCACCGCTCGGCCATCAACACCGCCGTCGCCGCGCTGGCGCTGACCGTGCTGTGCGACGCCCTGTTCAGCTCGCCGCTGCTGCGCGAGCACTACCGCTCCGGGCAGATCCTGGACGCCGGGTGGTTCGCCGGCTCGATACTGCTCGCGTATGCGCCCTGGGTCGCCCGCCGCGTGGGCGAGGAGTGCCCCGAGGAGGACGTCAAGCCCGCCGCCCGCCCGGTCCCGCCGCCCGGCAGCCGCCCGATCGCGGGCTCCCTCGCCGCGCTGACCCCCTACCTCGCCGCCGCCGTCTGCACCCTGGGCATCCTCACCAACGTCCTCGACGGGCGGCGCATCGACCGCGTGGTGCTCTTCACCGGCTGCACGGTCGTGCTGGCGCTGGTGGTCCGTCAGGGCATCATGCTGCTCGACAACATCACCCTGACCCAGGAACTCGCGCAGAAGGAGAACCACTTCCGCTCCCTGGTGCAGGGCTCCAGCGACGTCATCATGATCGCCGCCCCGACCGGTGTGCTCCGCTATGTGAGCCCCGCCGCCGCAGGTGTCTACGGGCGCGACGCCGAGGAGCTGGTCGGCTCCGAGCTGGCTTCACTGATCCATCCCGACGACCTCGGCCGGGTGGTGCACGAGGTCCGCAGATTCCTCGCCGCCGCCCCCGAGGACGAACCGACCACCCGTATCGAGTGCCGCTTCCGCGCCGGCGAGCAGCGCTCCGGCGGCGACGGCTGGCTGAACGTCGAATCCACGGTCAACCGCCACCACGGCGGCCTGATCTTCAACTCCCGCGATGTCACCGAACGCGTCCGGCTGCAGGCCCAGCTCCAGCACAACGCCTCACACGACGCGCTCACCGACCTGCCCAACCGCGCGCTGTTCACCGAACGCGTCACCCAGGCCGTCACCGGCCGCCGGGCCAGCGACCACGACACCGCCGTGCTCTACATCGACCTGGACGGCTTCAAGCAGGTCAACGACACCATCGGCCATCAGGCGGGCGACGAACTGCTGGTGCAGGCCGCCCGCAGGCTCGGTGACTCGGTGCGCTCCGGGGACATAGCGGCGCGGCTGGGCGGCGACGAATTCGCCGCCCTGATCACCGGCGACGGCACCCGCGACCACGCCGCCCGCGAATTCCGTATCCACGAGATCGCCGACCGGCTGCGCATCAAGCTCACCGAGCCCTACCGCATCGACGGCCGGGACGTCCGGGTGGCGGCCAGTATCGGCGTCGCCTTCGCCGACCCCGGTGTGAGCCCCGCGGGCCTGCTGCGCAACGCCGACCTCGCGATGTACCGCGCCAAGCAGGCCGGCAAGGGCCGGGTGGAGTTGTACGCACCTCAGATGCAGAGCGAGGTGGCACACCGTGCCGAGCTCGCCAGCAAGCTCCGTACGGCCCTGCACGACGGCGCGTTCACGCTGCTGCACCAGCCGGTGGTGGAGCTGTCCGGCGGCCGGGTCACCGCGGTCGCGGCCCACGCCCGCTGGCGCTCCGCCCAGGGCATCCTCTTCACCCCGGCCGAATTCCTGCGGGTCGGCGACCGCGGGCGGCTCACCGACGACGGCGACCGCGCCGCGGAGCTGGACCGCTGGCAGCTGGAGGAGGCCGTCGAACAGGCCGCCGCCCGTCACCGCGCCGGGTTCACGGTCCCGGTGGCGGTCCGGCTCCCCGCCCGTCGGCTGATGGACCATGCGCTGTCCCCCAAGGGCGTCGAGTCGCTGCTCACCCGGCACGGCCTGCCCTCGCGCGCGCTGGTGCTGGAACTGTCCGAAAGCGATTCCCGGATCCCGCTCGACGACCTGGAGCGCCGGTTGGTCGCGCTGCGCCGCCTGGGCGTACGGATCGCCCTCGACGGCTTCGGCAGCGGATATGCCGCCATCAGCGCGCTGCGCCGGCTCCCGGTCGACATCCTGCGGCTGGACCGCGGGCTGGTCGACGGCGTGGTGGAGTCCGCCCGGCTGCACAAGATCACCGCAGGACTGCTGCGGATCGCCGGCGACCTGGGGATGCAGTCCGTCGCGGACGGCGTCGATCTGCCCGAGCAGGTTCTCGCGCTGCGCTCCATGGGCTGCACGCACGGCATGGGCATGGCCTTCTCCGGACCGCTCGACGAACACCGGCTGCGGCGGTCCCTGTCGCACGCCCACTATCCGGTGCCGGAGCTGCCGGGCCAGAGCCGGGCGGTGGTGCTCACCGGCAGCGGACTGCCCGTCCGGCACGGCCCACTGGCGGGTCCGGATTCGCTCGCGCATCCGCCATTGCGCTCAAATAGTGAGACCCCCGTCCCACCCACTTGACACTCAGTGCGCGGCGGGGGGAAGGTCAGTGCCATGCGCACCCGAATTCTCGTACTTGGAAAGCGCGTCGGCTGAAGCCGGGTCACTGACGAAACCCGGTAACCGCACCGACGCGCTCCCCTCGCTTGCCACCTGGCACGGGGGGTTTTTTGTTGCACACGACCTCACAAATCCCGTCAAAACCCTCAGCTTCGAGAAGAGACGCAGATGACCGAGCAGGCCTCCGGGGCCCACCATCCGCAGCCGCGGGCCCGTCACTCCGGCGGACCGCAGCAGCCCGCCACCGTCGAGCACGTCACGGGCGCGCAGTCCCTGATCCGTTCGCTCGAGGAGGTCGGGGCCGACACCGTGTTCGGCATTCCCGGCGGTGCGATCCTGCCTGCGTACGACCCGATGATGGACTCCTCGAAGGTCCGGCACGTCCTGGTGCGCCACGAGCAGGGCGCCGGCCATGCGGCCACCGGATACGCCCAGGCCACCGGCAGGGTCGGGGTGTGCATGGCAACTTCCGGTCCGGGTGCCACCAACCTCGTCACCCCGATCGCCGACGCCCATATGGACTCCGTCCCGCTGGTCGCGATCACCGGCCAGGTCGCGTCCAAGGCGATCGGCACGGACGCCTTCCAGGAGGCGGACATCTGCGGCATCACGATGCCGATCACCAAGCACAACTTCCTGGTCACCGACCCTGCCGAGATCCCCCGGACGATCGCCGAGGCGTTCCACATCGCGGCCACCGGCCGCCCCGGCCCGGTCCTGGTCGACATCGCCAAGGACGCCCTCCAGGCGCAGACCACCTTCGTCTGGCCGCCGCACACCGAGCTCCCCGGCTACCGCCCGGTGACCAAGCCGCACGCCAAGCAGATCCGCGAGGCCGCCCGGCTGATCGCCGAGTCCAAGCGCCCGGTGCTCTACGTCGGCGGCGGGGTGATCAAGGCCGGCGCCACCGCCGAGCTGAAGGTGCTCGCCGAGCTGACCGGCGCCCCCGTCACCACCACCCTGATGGCGCTGGGCGCCTTCCCCGACAGCCACCCGCAGCATGTCGGCATGCCCGGTATGCACGGTGCGGTCACCGCCGTCACCGCGCTGCAGAAGTCGGACCTGCTGATCACCCTCGGCGCCCGCTTCGACGACCGCGTCACCGGCAAGCTGGACTCCTTCGCGCCGTATGCCAAGGTCGTGCACGCGGACATCGACCCGGCGGAGATCGGCAAGAACCGCGTCGCGGACGTGCCGATCGTCGGTGACGCCCGGGAGGTCATCGCCGATCTGATCGTCGCCGTCCAGGCCGAGCACGACGCCGGCCACAAGGGCGACTACAGCGCCTGGTGGAAGGACCTCAACCGCTGGCGCGACACCTACCCGCTCGGCTACGACCAGCCCGACGACGGCAGCCTCTCCCCGCAGCAGGTCATCGAGCGGATCGGGCAGCTCGCCCCCGCCGACACCATCTACGCCGCGGGCGTCGGCCAGCACCAGATGTGGGCCGCCCACTTCATCGGCTACGAACAGCCCTCGACCTGGCTGAACTCCGGCGGCGCCGGGACGATGGGGTACGCCGTCCCCGCCGCGATGGGCGCCAAGGCCGGCCGGCCCGACCGTACGGTCTGGGCGATCGACGGCGACGGCTGCTTCCAGATGACCAACCAGGAACTGGTCACCTGCGCGCTGAACAACATCCCGATCAAGGTCGCGATCATCAACAACGGCGCGCTGGGCATGGTCCGCCAGTGGCAGACCCTGTTCTACAACCAGCGTTACTCCAACACCGTGCTGCACTCCGGCCCCGAGGCCGACGGCCTCGTGACGGCCGGCAAGGCCAGCGGCGGCACCCGCGTCCCGGACTTCGTGAAGCTGTCCGAGGCGATGGGCTGTGTCGCGATGCGCTGCGAGGACCCGGCCGAGCTGGACGCGGTCATCGCCAAGGCCAATGCCATCAATGACCGCCCGGTCGTGATCGACTTCATCGTCCACGAGGACGCCCAGGTGTGGCCGATGGTCGCCGCCGGTACCTCCAACGACGAGGTCATGGCCGCCCGGGGTGTGCGTCCCGACTTCGGCGACAACGAAGACGACTGACCCAGGACGACACGGACGCACGGAAGAAGAGAGAAGACCATGTCCAAGCACACGCTCTCCGTCCTGGTGGAGAACACCCCCGGCATCCTCGCCCGGATCGCCGCGCTGTTCTCCCGCCGCGGCTTCAACATCGACTCGCTCGCGGTCGGGGTCACCGAGCACCCCGACATCTCCCGCATCACCATCGTCGTCAGCGTCGAGTCGCTGCCGCTGGAGCAGGTCACCAAGCAGCTCAACAAGCTCGTCAACGTCCTGAAGATCGTCGAGTTGGAGCCGGGCGCCGCGGTCCAGCGCGAACTGGTCCTGGCCAAGGTCCGCGCCGACAACGAGACCCGCTCGCAGGTCGTCGAGATCGTCCAGCTCTTCCGCGCCAAGACCGTGGACGTCTCGCCCGAGGCCGTCACCATCGAGGCCACCGGGTCGAGTGAAAAGCTGGAAGCGATGCTCAAGATGCTGGAGCCGTTCGGGATCAAGGAGCTGGTGCAGTCCGGCACCATCGCCATAGGCCGTGGCGCCCGTTCCATCACGGACCGCTCGCTGCGCGCCCTGGACCGTTCGGCCTGACCCCGCGGTCCGCCGGGACCGTATGGCGAGACCACCCGACCTTTCCCACCCCGCCCGACGTACTGTGTGGGCACCCGCTAGATCCAAGGAGATACCCGAAGTGGCCGAGCTGTTCTACGACGACGATGCCGACCTGTCCATCATCCAGAACCGCAAGGTCGCGGTCATCGGCTACGGCAGCCAGGGCCACGCCCACGCGCTGTCCCTGCGCGACTCGGGTGTCGACGTGCGGGTCGGTCTGCACGAGGGCTCCAAGTCCAAGGCCAAGGCCGAGGAGCAGGGCCTGCGCGTGGTGACCCCCGCGGAGGCGGCCGCCGAGGCCGACGTCATCATGATCCTGGTGCCGGACCCGATCCAGGCCAAGGTCTACGAGGAGTCCATCAAGGACCAGCTGAAGGACGGCGACGCGCTGTTCTTCGGCCACGGCCTGAACGTCCGCTACGGCTTCATCAAGGCTCCGGCCGGTGTGGACGTGTGCATGGTCGCCCCCAAGGGGCCGGGCCACCTCGTCCGCCGCCAGTACGAGGAAGGCCGTGGCGTGCCCTGCATCGCGGCCGTCGAGCAGGACGCGACCGGCAACGGCTTCGCGCTGGCCCTCTCGTACGCCAAGGGCATCGGCGGCACCCGCGCCGGCGTCATCAAGACGACCTTCACCGAGGAGACCGAGACCGACCTGTTCGGTGAGCAGGCCGTCCTGTGCGGTGGCGCCTCGGCGCTGGTCAAGGCCGGTTTCGAGACCCTGGTCGAGGCGGGCTACCAGCCCGAGATCGCGTACTTCGAGTGCCTCCACGAGCTCAAGCTGATCGTGGACCTGATGTACGAGGGCGGCCTGGAGAAGATGCGCTGGTCGGTCTCCGAGACCGCCGAGTGGGGCGACTACATCACCGGCCCGCGGATCGTGAACGAGAACACCAAGGCCGAGATGAAGAAGGTGCTCGCCGAGATCCAGGACGGCACCTTCGCCAACAACTGGATGGCGGAGTACAACGCCGGCCTGCCGAAGTACCACGAGTACAAGAAGGCCGACGAGAACCACCTGCTGGAGACCACCGGCAAGCAGCTGCGCAAGCTGATGAGCTGGGTGGACGACGAGGCGTAAGCCGAACGGACAGGGGGTCGCGAAACAGCTCGCGGCCCCCTCGTCCATGCGCCCGGCCACGGCCGCCGCGGCGCCTTGTCCACCGCGTGGAACCACGCACGGGTGATCCTTCCGCAACGGCACAGGACGCGCCCCCCGCCGCCACTACACTGCAATGCACAAGCGCGTCAGGCTCACAGCGTCGTGCGTCTTCCACGCGGCTTTCCCCCTTCACCGCCTTCGGCCGTCGGGACGGCCGTCCGCGAAGGACTAGTGAGGACTGAAGACCACGTGAGCTCGAAACCTGTCGTATTGATCGCCGAAGAGCTGTCGCCCGCCACGGTCGACGCCCTCGGTCCGGACTTCGAGATCCGGCACTGCAACGGCGCGGACCGCGCCGAGCTGCTCCCTGCGATCGCCGATGTCGACGCCGTCCTCGTGCGCAGCGCGACGAAGGTCGACGCCGAGGCCATTGCCGCGGCCAAGAAGCTGAAGGTCGTCGCCCGCGCGGGTGTGGGCCTGGACAACGTCGACGTCTCCGCCGCCACCAAGGCCGGCGTGATGGTCGTCAACGCTCCGACCTCCAACATCGTCACCGCCGCCGAGCTGGCCTGCGGTCTGCTGGTGGCCACGGCCCGCAACATCCCGCAGGCCAACACCGCCCTCAAGAACGGTGAGTGGAAGCGCAGCAAGTACACCGGCGTCGAGCTGAGCGAGAAGACCCTCGGTGTGGTCGGTCTCGGCCGGATCGGCGTCCTGGTCGCCCAGCGGATGTCGGCGTTCGGCATGAAGGTCGTCGCCTACGACCCCTACGTCCAGCCGGCCCGCGCCGCGCAGATGGGCGTCAAGCTGCTGACCCTGGACGAGCTGCTGGAGGTCGCGGACTTCATCACCGTGCACCTCCCCAAGACGCCCGAGACCGTCGGTCTTATCGGCGACGAGGCGCTGCACAAGGTCAAGCCGTCGGTCCGGATCGTCAACGCCGCGCGCGGCGGGATCGTCGACGAGGCGGCGCTGGCCACCGCGCTGAAGGAGGGCCGGGTGGCCGGCGCGGGCCTCGACGTCTACGCGACCGAGCCCTGCACCGACTCGCCGCTCTTCGAGTTCGACCAGGTCGTCGCCACCCCGCACCTCGGTGCCTCGACGGGGGAGGCGCAGGAGAAGGCCGGTATCTCGGTCGCCAAGTCGGTGCGCCTGGCGCTGGCCGGCGAGCTGGTGCCGGACGCGGTCAACGTCCAGGGCGGGGTGATCGCCGAGGACGTCAAGCCGGGTCTGCCGCTGGCCGAGCGCCTGGGCCGGATCTTCACCGCGCTGGCCGGCGAGGTCGCCATGCGGCTGGATGTCGAGGTGTACGGCGAGATCACCCAGCACGACGTCAAGGTGCTCGAACTCTCCGCGCTCAAGGGCGTGTTCGAGGATGTCGTGGACGAGACGGTGTCCTACGTCAACGCCCCGCTGTTCGCGCAGGAGCGCGGCGTGGAGGTGCGGCTGACGACCAGCAGCGAGTCGCCCGAGCACCGCAATGTGGTGACCGTGCGCGGCACCCTCGCGGGCGGCGACGAGGTGTCGATCTCCGGCACGCTCTCCGGCCACAAGAACACCCAGAAGATCGTCGCGGTCGGGGACCACTCCATCGACCTGTCGCTCGCGGACCACATGGCCTTCCTGCGCTACAGCGACCGCCCCGGTGTCGTCGGCACCGTCGGCCGGATCCTGGGCGAGGCGGGCATCAATATCGGCGGGATGCAGGTTTCCCGGGCCGATGTCGGTGGCGAGGCGCTGGTCGCGCTGACCGTCGACGACACGATTCCGCCGAATGTGCTCAACGAGATCGCCGAGGAGATCGGCGCGACTTCCGTGCGCGCGGTGAACCTCGGCGGCTGATCCGTAGGTTTTCGCAGGTCAACGGGCCTGGACCCCGCTTGGGCGGTGTCCGGGCCCGTTCGCGTGCCCGCATCGTACGGACGCCGGCACGTTCCGCGACTCCACGTCCGGAGATGTCTCATGCGTCAACCATTCACCCGAATGGCGTATTCGGTGGTCGGCTCGCGGGGACCGTCGGCGCCGTCGTGGGGCCGCCGGAGCCGCCCACCGCCGCTCCCGCCGAGTCGCAGCGGGGATGCTCGCGTCGCGCAATGGGACTGTGCGTGCCTCCGCCGGTGCGTGCGGAAGGAGAGAGACGCCATGAATGCACCCCTGGGTGACGCCCCGCAGAGCCTGACCGGCCTGCATGTGGTCGATGCGGACGGCGCGAAGCTGGGCACGGTCCAGCAGGTCTACCGGGACGATGCCACCAACGACCCCGAGTGGATCACGGTGCGTACCGGGCTGTTCGGGATGAAGGAGACCTTCATTCCGCTCGCCGGGGCCCGTCGGACCGGCGATGAACTGCATGTGCCGCACTCCAAGGAAACCATCAAGGCGGCGCCGCGGATCGACGCCGACGGTCATCTCGACCCGTCCGAAGAAGCCGGGCTCTACCGCCACTACGGGATGGCCCGGCCGGGCACGTCCGGCTCCGGTGGACCCGAGGGTGTTGCCGGTGACACCGCGCGCTCCGACACGGTCGCGTCGGCCGGGCCGCCGCCCCGGATGACCGGCGGTGCGACGGGCGTGACGGGCATGACGGGCATGACGGGCATGACGGGCGCGACGGGCGCGGCCAGGGAGCCGGGTGAGTCGGATACGCCGAGCGGGGCAGGGGCGTCGGGCGCGGCCGGCACGGCGGACGGGGCGGGCAGGACGGAGACCAGGGCCCGCACGAGGAGCAACGCCGCTTTCCCCACCCGCGCGGACGGCGAACGGAACAAGCTGACCGACCGGCCGATGGCGGGTGCCGGTGCCGGTGCCGGTGCCGGTGTGCGGTCGGGGCCGGGGTCGGGCGACCGCGGGGAGGCGGACACCGTGCACGGCAAGGAGCAGGCCCCCGAGGTGGTGCTCTCCGAGGAGCGGATGCAGATCGGCACCGAGGAGCACGAGAGCGGGCGGGCCCATCTGCGCAAGCGGGTGGTGACCGAAGAGGTGCACCGCACCGTCCCGGTCACCCACGAGGAGGTGCGGGTGATCCGCGAGCCGATCACCGAGGACGAGCGCCGGACCGGCCGGACCGCCCCACGGATCGGGGAGGGCGGGGAGGTCGAGGTCGTCCTGCACGAGGAACAGGCCACCATCAGCAAGAAGACCGTGCCGGTCGAGCGGGTGCGGCTGGAGACCGAGCGGGTGACCGAGCAGAAGGAGGTCAGCGCCGAGATCCGCAAGGAAGAGGTGGAGATCGACGACGGCACGCACCGGCGCAAGGGGCCCGGACCCGACCCTCGCCGGTGACCGTGCGGATGCCGTGGTGTGCGGCCGGAGGAATGTATACGCCCGTTTAATACGCCCGTTTAATACGGACGTCTGGTACGAGCGTATATGCGGCGATAGGCTGCCTCCATGGGACACCGTGAAGATCTTCTGGAGGGCGCCAAACGCTGCCTCCTGGAGAAGGGGTATGCCCGCACCACCGCCCGCGATATCGTGGCCGCCTCCGGCGCCAACCTCGCCTCCATCGGATACCACTACGGCTCCAAGGACGCCCTGATGCGCCAGGCGGTCATCGCGTCCGGCGAGGAGTGGGGCATGAGCGTGGCCCAGCTGCCGGCCGTCGGTGACGCGGCGAAGGCACCGGACGCGGACCCGCTGGAGCGGTTCGCCGCGACCTGGGACTCGGTCCTGCAACGGATCGCCACGGAACGGGAGTTCATCGCCGCGCAGGTCGAGGTGCTGGGGCTGCTGCCGCGCGACGCGGCGCTGCGTGAGGCGATCGGCGAGGTGCTCCCGGAGGGCGGTGAGGGCCTCGTCGCGCTCTTCGAAGGAGTCCCGGACACCGAGGTCGGCCCGGAGGCGGCGCGCATCGTCGGCTCCTTCTACCGGGCCCTGCTCACCGGCCTGATGGTCCAGTCGCTGCTCACACCGGACGCGATGCCCTCCGGCCGGGACCTGGCGACCGCGCTGCGCCGGGTCACCGCGGGCGAGGTGCTGGGGGGCGAGGTGCTGGGGGAGGAGTGATCTGCGGCGGTGCCGGCCGTGGCCCCGGTGTCCCCGGCACCTGCCGCCCGGCGCCTGCCGCCCGGGACCCGGACCCGTCACCCGGACACCCGGGTGATGCCCTCCCGATCCGGTGACCGGCCGGGCGTGCGCACGGCAGAGCGGCCGTCACAGCCGTGCCGCCTTGAGTGCCATGTGCAGAAGCAGCCGGTGCTCGCCGTCGTCGAGATCGAGGCCGGTCAGCTTCTCCACCCGGCCCAGGCGGTAGTAGAGCGTCTGGCGGTGGATGCCCAGGGCCTGTGCGGTGCGGCTCGCCTGGCCCGCGCAGTCGAGGAACATCTCGGCGGTACGGGCGAGTTCGGCGTGTGCGGGAGTCAGCAGCGGGCCGACGGCCGGGTCGGGTGCGGTGCCCGGCAGCGCGGTCAGCATGCGGTACGGGCCGAGGGCGTCCCACTGGGTGACCGGGCCCAGCCGGGGCTCGGCGCGGGCCGCGCGGGCCGCATCCAGCGCTTCGCGCCAGGCGGCCGGGAGGTCGGTCAACTCCGTTGTGCCGACGCCGATTCCGGCGGCGCCGGGGCAGGGCGGCGGGGGGTGTCCGGCGGGGCCGCCACGCGAGGTGCTGCGCGGCGAGTGGCCGCCCTCGGCCGGCGCGGCGCCCGCGCGCGGGGAGCGCAGCAGATGCTCGGCCACGGCATGGGCCGGGGCGAGCGCGCCGGCCGAGCGCAGCCGCACCAGCGCGGCCAGGGCGGGCCCGGTGGCCGCGGACTGCCCACGGCCCCCGGCCCCGGAGGGGCCGTGGTGTCCGCTGTCGTGCAGTGCGGCGGAATCCGTCTCGTCCGTGCCCTCCGCCGGGGCCGCCGGGGCGCCCGCCCGCAGTGCGCACGCCGCCAGCAGGCCCGGCAGGCTGGGCAGCGGCGCCGCGTCCGTGTCCGAGGTGTCCCAGGGCAGTACCGCGACCAGGGTGAGCGGGACCCCCGGGGTGAAGCGCAGGGTGTCCCGCAGCGCATCGCGCAGCGCGGCCGCGGCGGCCGGCCGGCCGGTGGGCGGTGAGGCCAGCAACTCCCGCAGCAGATCGCCGAGTTCGGAGCCGGCGCGGGCCTCGTCGGCCAGCAGCGCGCCGATCCGGGCGGCGGTCTCCATCGCCTGCGCGATCCGCGGGTCGGGCGGCACCCCACGGCCGCCCAGTTCGAGGTCGGTCAGATGCCCGTCGTCCAGCAGCCAGACATATCCGTGCACGATGCCCCGGTGGCGTACGGGCAGACAGATCCGCCCCTTGAAGACGCCGGCCGCCGGGTCCGGCGGAATGCGCAGTGCCGTTCTGGCGCGGGCGATCCCGAACGCCTCGAACCAGGCCCGTACCGCCGCCGACGAGCGGCGCTGCAGGATCGAGCGGGTCCGTACGGGGTCCATGACCTCGTCGTCGTCCCCTTCGTGTGCCCCGAACGCAATCAGTCCGAAATCCCGGTCCTCCAGCGTCGCCGGTGCGCCGAGCGCCGCCGAGATCTCGTCCACGAGCTGCTGGTAATCGCCCCGCATCCGCCGCCCGGCTCCTCTCCTGTCGTCACCTCACCGGCACCACCGGCACCACCGGCACCACTGGCATCACCGGAACCACCGGCATCACCGGCACCTGGGACACCTCTCACGCCGCTGTCACCCCTGACACGGCTGTTCCTCTTTCATTCTCATACATCTGTCTGAGATCCCAACCACGAAGGCGTGACAGCTGTCGATGGCCGGGAAGTGGCGCGATCCTTAAGTTTCAGGTGGCTCAATCTTGCCGACGCGTTAGCCCGTCCGGCGTCCGCCGGTACTTGTCACCCTGAATCGTGGAGGTGCCCATGCTGGGTCCCGTGCTCCTCGCCGCAGCGCGCAGCGACAGCATCCGCCGCATTGTCGCGGCCGCCCCGGTTACCCGGCCCGTCGTGGACCGGTTCGTCGCCGGCGAGCGCCTGGACGAGTCCATGGCGGCCGTGCGGAACCTGGCCGCCCGCGGCCTGGAGATCACCCTCGACCACCTGGGCGAGGACATCACCGACCCGGCCGAGGCCCTGCGCAACCGCGATGCCTATCTCCAGCTGGCGGCGGCCCTCAAGGAACAAGGGCTCGGCGTCAAGGCCGAGATGTCGGTCAAGCTGTCCGCTTTCGGGCAGGCCCTGGCCGGCGGCCACGAGCTGGCGCTGAAGAACGTCACTCCGGTGGTCGAGGCCGCCGCCGAGGCCGGAACGACCGTGACCCTCGACATGGAGGACCACACCACGGTCGACTCCACCCTTGCGATCCTCGCCGACCTGCGGGAGCGCTTCCCCCAGACGGGCGCGGTGCTGCAGTCCTATCTCTTCCGCACCGAGGACGACTGCCGCGAGCTCGCCGGGGAAGGCTCCCGGGTGCGGCTGGTCAAGGGCGCGTACAAGGAGCCCGCGACCGTCGCCTTCCAGGACAAGCGGGAGGTCGACAAGGCGTATGTGCGCTGCCTGAAGATCCTGATGGGCGGGGAGGGCTACCCCATGATCGGGTCGCACGACCCGCGGATGGTGGCCATCGCCCAGGAGCTCGCGCACCGCAACGGACGCAAGCCGGCCGACTACGAATTCCAGATGCTGTACGGCATCCGCGAGGCGGAGCAGCAGCGACTGGTCGCCAACGGGCACCGTATGCGGGTGTACATCCCCTATGGCACCGACTGGTACGGCTACTTCATGCGCCGGCTCGCCGAGCGCCCCGCGAACCTCGGGTTCTTCCTGAGGTCGCTGGCGACGCGAGGCTGACGGCCATGGGCCGGCGCGTTTTTGGCCGGGGGTCCGGGGTTGTCCCCCGGGAGACCGCAGCCTGAGGGCGTCGGCGGCCCGAGTCCGACCGCCTCTGGCCGATCGCCCCACGGGGCGGGCGCGGGTGGATGCTGGAAGCCCGGGGTGCATCCCGGACGGCACCGCCCGTGGTCGCCCACCCGAAGCGGCCGCGGCCGCACCACCGACGTACGAACACGACGATCGAGATCGAAGGAGACACGGCCGCTATGGACGCTGTGACCCAGGTCCCCGTGCCGGTGAACGAGCCGGTCCACACCTACGCCCCCGGCAGCCCGGAGCGTTCCCGTCTGGAGGCCAGGCTCAAGGAGCTGGCCGGCAACCCGATCGAGCTGCCGATGACCATCGGCGGTGAGCGCCGGATGGGCGGCGGCGAGCGTTTTGACGTCGTCCAGCCGCACCGCCACGCCTCCCGGCTCGGTACGTTCGCCAATGCCACGGTCAAGGACGGCCAGGACGCGGTCGACGCCGCGCTGGCCGCCGCCCCCGCCTGGCGTGCGATGTCCTTCGACGACCGCGCCGCGATCATCCTCAAGGCCGCCGATCTGCTCTCCGGCCCCTGGCGCGAGACGATGGCCGCCGCCACCATGCTCGGCCAGGGCAAGACCGCCCAGCAGGCGGAGATCGACACCCCCTGTGAGCTGATCGACTTCTGGCGCTTCAATGTGCACTTCGCACGCCAGATCCTCGCCGAGCAGCCCCCGGCGAACTCCCCGGGCGTCTGGAACCGCTCGGACCACCGCCCCCTCGAAGGCTTCGTCTACGCGATCACGCCCTTCAACTTCACCGCGATCGCCGGCAACCTCCCGACCGCGCCCGCCCTGATGGGCAATGTCGTGGTCTGGAAGCCGTCCCCGACGCAGACCCTCGCCGCCGTGCTGCTGATGCAGCTGCTGGAGGAGGCCGGACTGCCCAAGGGCGTCATCAACCTCGTCACCGGTGACGGCAAGGACGTCTCCGAGGTGGCGCTGACCCACCCCGACCTGGCGGGCATCCACTTCACCGGTTCGACCAAGACCTTCCAGCACCTGTGGAAGACGGTCGGCGTCAACATCGAGAACTACAAGACCTACCCGCGGCTCGTCGGCGAGACCGGCGGCAAGGACTTCATCGTCGCCCACCCGTCGGCCGACCGCGCCGTGCTGAAGACCGCCATGACCCGTGGCGCCTTCGAGTTCCAGGGCCAGAAGTGTTCCGCGGCCTCCCGTGCGTACGTCCCGGCCTCGCTGTGGAACTCGGGCCTCAAGGAGGAGTTCGCGGCCGAGGTCGACTCCCTGTCCATGGGCGATGTCGCGGACCTGACGAACTTCATGTCCGCCGTCATCGACGAGCGCTCGTTCGCCAAGAACAAGGCGGCGATCGACCGCGCCAAGGCCGACCCGACCGTCGAGATCGTGGCCGGCGGCACGTACGACGACAGCGAGGGCTACTTCGTCCGCCCGACGGTCCTGGTCTCCACCGACCCGGAGAACGAGATCTTCAAGGACGAGTACTTCGGCCCGATCCTCGGTGTCTACGTCTACGACGACGCCGACTATGACGCGATGCTCACCCAGATGGAGTCCGCCTCGGCGTACGGCCTGACCGGTTGCGTCATCGCCCAGGACCGTGCCGCGGCCGCCGCGACCTGCGAGAAGCTGCGCTTCGCGGCCGGCAACTTCTACATCAACGACAAGCCGACCGGCGCCGTCGTCGGCCAGCAGCCCTTCGGCGGCGGCCGCGCGTCCGGCACCAACGACAAGGCCGGCGCCAAGCAGAACCTGATGCGCTGGACCTCCACCCGCTCCATCAAGGAGACCCTGGTCCCGCCGACGGACTACCGCTACCCGCACATGGGCTGAGTGCCCGCGCATACTCCGACGGCCCGGCCCCTCTCCCCGGGGGCCGGGCCGTCGGCGTTGCGTCAGGCGCTGCGCGGCGGGCCGGTGATCGCTTCGCCGATGACGAAGCCCTTGGCGGGGCCTTCGGGGATGGTTACTTCGGTGCCGTACGGCACCCGGTGGCTCTCGGCGTAGGCCGCTCTCTCGGGGGAGGGCGATGACAGCACGGTGACGGTGCCCTGGCCGTCGTAGTCGTCGATGATCACGTAGACGGGGATGCCGGCGCCGGCGTATGCACGGCGCTTGCGGATGCGGTCGCGCTTCTTGCAGTCATGACCGGGTGAGACCACCTCGGCGACGAGTGCTACACAGCGGACATCGAGTCCGATGCCGTCTTCTGCGATGAATTCGGTGTCGCCTGCCGAGGCGACGATGGCGTCTTCGAGGGCGATGAGGGCGTCCGGAATCCAGACCTTACGGCCGTGGATGATGTTGGTGTCGTTGGTGACGGCGTAGGCACTCGACTGCTTGTCGAGGTACTGGGTGAGCTGTCGGCGCAGCTGGAAGCTGATCCTGCTGTGACTGTGGCGACCGGTGGGCGACACCTCGATGGACCCCTCGATGATCTCGGCGTGGTAGCCCTCGGGGAGTTCCATGGCTTTCCATGCCTGCCACAGGACCTCGTCCAGGTCGGGTCCGGGGGGCGTGGTCTCCGGTGTCGTGATCTCCGGCGTCTTCACGGGCGCCTCCTGCGCGAGTGCGGTCATGGTGCAGCACCTCCTCCTAAGTGTGGGCGGGCTCGGCCTGGTGGCACAAGCGACACCGCCACGCTAGGAGCGCCGAGAGGTCCATGACCGGCATATATCCGTGGATCACTCGTTCGAGCACACGGCCGCCGTCTCAGATAGTAGGAAGCCCAAGTAATTGTGCAGACATCACGGCCGAGCTGTCCTAGCTTTGTAGGAGCCGAACGCATCGCTCCATCGAGCGAAAGCGGATGTGGCCCGGTGCGTGAGCGCAGGTGACCCCTGCGGTGCCGAGGCCCCCGCCCCTTCCGGCCGCTTTTGGATCGACGCATCCCATTTGTTCTCGGGGCTCTGGCATTGGAGACGTGAATCATGGCTGAGACCGCCGTCCGCAGGACCCGTCACGCCGCCCGTACGACCAGCGACGCCGACCGCCGCAACGCCGCGGCCGCTCTCCAGCGTGCCCTCGACCGCCGTGACAACGGCGGCTCCACCGGGCACTGAGATGCTGCGCGCGCGACCCGGGCCGGTGCTGTCGAAGTCGGCGTCGGTGCCCTGCCGCTGCTGCTGGCGGATCCGGCTGTCCGTGGCCCGCTGGATCTGTCACCCGTAAACCGTCCGGGGGCGCCCGGAATGCGGGCGCCCCCGCGAGTCGTCGTCCGCCGCCTCACTGCACGGGCGAGCGGGTCACCTCGAAGTGGTCGATCCGCTCACCGGACTCGGCGAGGGCGGTGACCTTCATCCGCGGGCGATGGCCCGGCGAGACCTCGACGGCGATGAAGGAGTAGCCGGTGTAGCGGACCCGGGACCACTCCACGGTGTCCTTGTTCTTCACCTTGCCCTTGGTCCAGTGGTAGGTGTCGACGTGGTCGACGTCCTTGACGTGGCCCTCGTAGCTGTCGGGTGCGGGGAAGTCGTAGAGGGCCCGACCCGCGCCGCCGGCGGTCACGTACACGATGCCCTCGCGGGTGGCGTCGACCCGCTCGCCGATCGGCATCTTCTTGCTGACCCGGCCGCCCTTGAGGGCGTCGGTCCGCTCGTAGACGTGGTTGTGGCCGTTGATGACCAGGTCCACCTGGTGCTTCTCGAAGAGCGGCAGCCAGGCGTCGCGCACCCCGCCGTCGGAGGCGTGCGAGTTGGTGGTGGAGAAGGCGCAGTGGTGGAAGAAGACGACGAGGAAGTCGATGCCGTCGGTGCCGCGCAGCTGTGCCAGTCTGCGGTCCAGCCAGCGGGTCTGCCGGCCGCCGGTGTAGCCCTGGTTGGCGGGGATCTCGTACGAGACATCGTTGGCGTCCAGGGCGATGACCGCGACATTGCCGTAGGTGAACGAGTAGACGCCGGGGGCGTTCTCGGCGTCCGGGCCGTTCCCGGGCAGTGTCCAGCGGGCGTTCTGGCCGCCGTAGCCGTGCGGGGAGTACCAGGCCTCCATGTCGTGATTCCCGGTGGTGACCATCCACGGCACGGACTTGGCCACCGACTCGGTCTGCGCGAGGAACTGGTCCCAGACCCGGGCGTCATAGGTGTCGTGCTCGGAGCCCTCGCCGTCCGGGTCCGCGTAGCAGATGTCGCCCGCATGCAGGTGGAAGGACGGGTTCTGGCCCAGGATCAGCTGGTCGTTGGCGAGCGCGTGGTAGCTCACGCCCTGGTCGCCGAAGGCGGTGAAGACGAACGGCTCGGGGCGGGCCGGGGCGGTGCGGAAGGTGCCGACGGTGGAGAAGTGGCGCGGGTCGGCCGGGTCGAAGCCGTCGTGGCCGACGCCGTAGTAGTACGTCGTTCCCGGCCGCAGCCCGTCCAGCGCGGCGTGCAGGTAGTACTGCTGCACGGCCGGCAGCTTCGCGGACAGCGACGGGGTGTGCAGGTCGCGCACCTCGGCCTCGATCTTGCGCCCCAGGTCCCACGGCTCGAGCCCCACCCGCAGATACGGCCGCCGGACCGCGAGCGGCACCTGCCAGCTCACCCGCATCTGGCTCCTGGGGTCCGCACCGAAGGCCAGATGGCGGCCGAACGGGGCGACCAGCGCACCGTCGACGCCGGCCGCGGCGGTCGCGGTCAGCAGGGTGGGGGAGGCCTGGGCCGAACCGGCCGGCAGACCGGCGGCCGCCACCACTCCCGCGGTCGCGGCCGAGGTGCGCAGCAGTCCGCGGCGGCTCAGCTTCGTACGGAGGTAGTCGTGCTGCTCGGGCATGCTCATCCGGGCCGCCAACTGCTCCGGTATGCCGACACGCGGGGTGGGGGAGGGCTGGGGGCCGGTCGCCCGGGTGTTTCCAGTCATGCCGCCGAATGTCGCAGCGCGACCCGACCGCGAGCCGGACGCGGGGTGAACGGCAGCTGACCGACTCCCTTCTTGTCCGTATGGCGGACGTGACGTGTCAATCAATGGGACGGAGAGTAGGGTCCCACCATGTCTCGCAGCATTCGCCTCGCAGTGATCCCCGGTGACGGTATCGGCCAGGAAGTCGTGGCCCAGGGCCTCAAGGTCCTGACCGCGGTCCTCCCGCAGGACGTCAAGCTGGAAACCAAGGAGTACGACCTCGGTGCCCGGCGATGGCATGCGACCGGTGAGACCCTGCCGGACGCGGAGCTGGAGTCGCTCAAGCAGCACGACGCGATCCTGCTCGGCGCGATCGGCGACCCGTCCGTACCCTCCGGGGTGCTGGAGCGCGGTCTGCTGCTCAAGCTCCGCTTCGCCTTCGACCACTTCGTCAACCTGCGCCCGTCGAAGCTCTTCCCGAACACCACCACGCCGCTCGCCGGCCGCCCCGACATCGACTTCATCGTCGTCCGCGAGGGCACCGAGGGCCCGTACACCGGCAACGGCGGCAGCCTGCGCACCGGCACCCCCGCCGAGGTCGCCACCGAGGTCAGCCTCAACACCGCCTACGGCGTCGAGCGCGTGGTCCGGGACGCGTACGAGCGGGCCAACGCCCGCCCGCGCAAGAAGCTGACGCTGGTGCACAAGAACAATGTCCTGGTGTACGCGGGCCACATGTGGAAGAACATCTTCGACAAGGTCGGCCAGGAGTACCCCGAGGTCACCACCGACTACCTGCATGTCGACGCCGCGACGATCTTCTTCGTCACCCAGCCCGAGCGGTTCGACGTGATCGTCACCGACAACCTCTTCGGCGACATCCTCACCGACCTCGCCGCGGCCGTCGCCGGCGGTATCGGCCTGGCGGCCTCCGGGAACATCAACCCGACCGGCGAATTCCCCTCGATGTTCGAGCCGGTGCACGGCTCCGCGCCGGACATCGCGGGCACCGGCAAGGCCGACCCGACGGCGACGGTCCTCTCCGTGGCCCTGCTGCTGCGCCACCTCGGCTTCGAGCCGCAGGCCGCCCGGATCGAGGAGGCCGTGGCGGCCGACCTGGAGGCCAGGGACGGCTCGGCACGCAGCACGGACGAGATCGGCGACACGCTCGTCGCACGCGTAGCGGGCTGAGGCCCGGCAGCGCACACACGCACCACGGACAGCGCCGGGCCACCCCAGGGCCCGGCGCTGTCCGTGTCGGTCCGCTCTGGGTTTACCGCCCGGTGGGTGCGACCATCGGAACCGGACCGCGCACTCGGTTCCGGCGGCGGAGACCCACGGGCGATAATCGGACGTGGCATCGCCGCTCGCGAGGAAACTCGGACGTCCCAGTAACGACCGGTACGTCCAGGACGTCGTGCGCGGTCGCCATCACACCGGTGCCGCATGGTGAGGGCCGACCCCTTGCCCCCGGCCGGAGGGCTGGGCCGGTGACGCTCCTCCAGCAGGCGCTGGGAGGTGCCCCAGGTCTCGGAACACGCAGTGAAGGACATGCATTGATGACGACGCCCACGATCGAGCTCAAGCCCTCCTCGCATCCGCTCGCCGACGCGGAGCGGGAGCAGATCCTGGCCGCCCCCGGCTTCGGCCGCCACTTCACCGACCACATGGTGACGATCAAGTGGACGGAGGGCCGCGGCTGGCACGACGGCCAGCTCGTGCCGTACGGGCCGCTCTCCCTGGACCCGGCGACCAACGTCCTGCACTACGCGCAGGAGATCTTCGAGGGCCTCAAGGCCTACCGGCAGCCCGACGGCTCCGTCGCCACGTTCCGCCCCGACGCCAACGCCCGGCGCTTCCAGGCCTCCGCTCGCCGGCTGGCCATGCCGGAGCTGCCCGTCGAGACCTTCATCGAGGCGTGCGACCTCCTTGTCCGGCAGGACAAGGACTGGGTGCCCGCGCACGGCGGCGAGCAGTCGCTCTACCTGCGCCCGTTCATGATCGCCACCGAGGTCGGGCTGGGTGTGAAGCCCGCCAACGAGTACCTTTTCGTGGTCATCGCCTCGCCTGCCGGGGCGTACTTCGCCGGTGGCGTCAAGCCCGTCTCCATCTGGCTGTCCGAGGACCGGGTGCGTGCCGTCCCCGGCGGTATGGGCGACGCCAAGACCGGCGGCAACTACGCCGCGTCGCTGCTCGCGCAGGCCGAGGCCGCCGCGCACGGCTGCGACCAGGTCGCCTACCTCGACGCCGTGGAGCACAAGTGGGTCGAGGAGCTGGGCGGCATGAACCTGTACTTCGTGTACGGGGACAAGATCGTCACGCCCACGCTGACCGGCTCCCTCCTCGCCGGAGTCACCCGCGACTCCCTGCTGTCCGTCGCCCGCGACCTGGGCTACGAGTCGGAGGAGGCCCGGGTCTCCATCGACCAGTGGAAGGCCGACACGGAGAACGGCACGCTCACCGAGGTCTTCGCCTGCGGCACGGCCGCCGTGATCACCCCGGTCGGCACGGTCAAGAGCGCGGGCGGCGAATGGACCCAGTCCGGCGGTGAGCCCGGCAAGGTCACGCTGAAGCTGCGGGACGCGCTCCTCGACATCCAGCGTGGTATCGCCGAGGACACCCACGGCTGGATGCACCCGCTGGGCTGACCCGGTCCTCCCGGAGCATGACCGAGGCCGCCACCGGCACGATGCCGGGGGCGGCCTCGGCCGGGTCCGGGCCGGCTCAGCCGGCCTGCGCGGGGGGCCTTGGCCGGGGCGGCCGGGGGAGCGGGCGGTACGGCGCGCGGGGCCGCGACAAGGGCGAGTTCCGCCCCGTCGACGCCGAACGCTTCGCCACCCGCACCCGCGCCCTCCTCGACGGCTTCGGCACCCACCTCGTCGTCGGCCTCCCCGGCGCCGGCCGGGAACAAGTGAGCGGCCATGTACGGGACTTCCTCGACGAGTCGCGCTCCGCCGCCCCGCGGGACTGACGGGACCGTGCAGTACGGCTCCGCGACGACGCCGACGAGGGCGCATCGCGCACCTGACCGGCCTCCTTGTGACCACAACGCACGTAAGTAGCTGCGATCGTTGCCGACCGCGCTCTTGCCGAAGGCTGCCGGGTCCGCGACCGTGAGCGGCTATGGGACGAGAGCAGTGGAAGAAGATCTGGGTCGGGTCGGCCGGCAACATGGTCGAGTGGTTCGACTGGTTCGTGTATGCCAGCTTCGCGGTCTACTTTGCGGATTCCTTCTTTCCCCGGGGCAATGACACCGCGAACCTCATGAACACCATGGGGATCTTCGCCGTCGGCTTCTTCATGCGCCCGGTGGGCGGCTGGGTGCTCGGCCGGGTCGGGGACCGCAAGGGCCGGAAGGCCGCGCTCACGCTGACCGTCACCTTGATGTCCGCCTCCGCGATCCTGATCGCCGTCGCGCCGACCTACGCGGTCGCGGGCTACGGCGGGGTGGCCGTACTGCTCCTGGCCCGGATGCTGCAGGGGCTCTCGGTCGGCGGGGAGTACGCGGCCAGCGCCACCTACCTCACCGAGGCCTCCGCCCCCGGGCGGCGCGGCTTCGCCTCCAGCTTCCAGTATGTGTCGATGACCGCGGGACAACTGCTCGGCCTCGGGCTGCAGATCGTGCTGCAGCGCACCCTGTCGGACGACGCGCTGCACCACTGGGCCTGGCGGATCCCGTTCATCGTCGGAGCGCTGGGCGCCGCCATCGTCTTCTATCTGCGCCGCAACATGCTGGAGACCGAGGTGTACGCCGAGGACGAGGGCGCTCACGCCGACCCGGCGCGCGGCACCCTCAAGGCGCTGCTGGCCCACAAGCGCGAGGCGTTCCTGGTCATGGCGCTCACCATGGGCGGCACGGTCGCGTACTACACCTACACGACCTACCTCACCAAGTACCTCTCGGGCAGCGCCGGGATGGACAAGCCGACCGCCTCGCTGGTCAGCTTCTGCGCCCTGTTCCTCTTCATGTGCCTGCAGCCGCTGGCGGGGAAGCTCTCCGACCGGATCGGCCGCCGGCCACTGCTGATCACCTTCGCGGTCGGCTCGACCTTCCTGACCGTGCCGATCATGACGCTGCTCCGGCACGCCGGCAGCTTCTGGCCGGCGCTGGGGCTCTCGATGCTCGCGCTGGTCGTGGTCACCGGCTACACCTCGATCAACGCCTGTGTGAAGGCCGAGCTGTTCCCGACCGGCATCCGTGCGCTGGGCGTCGCGCTGCCGTACGCCCTCGCCAACGCGCTGTTCGGCGGCACCGCGGAGTATGTGGCCCTGTGGTTCAAGGACGGCGGCATCGAGTCCGGCTACTACTGGTACGTCGCCGGCTGCGCCGCCGTCTCGCTGATCGTCTACGTCACGATGCGCGAGACCCGGACCATCGATCTGCACCGGGTGGGCCGGCAGGACGCGGGCGCGGGCAGTGACACGCGCGTGCTCGCATCCTGAGACGGGCCGGGCGCCGGGGGTGGTCGTGTGCCAGACTGCCCCCGTGCTCTCGTTCGCCATGATTATTGGCAGCAGGCGCGCCGGTCCGCAGTGACCGCCCCGTACGAACCGAGTACGGCGTGGCCATCGTCGTCCCAGACCCGCGCGCAGACCTCTCGCACCCGCGAGAGGTTTTTTCGTTTCCGGCCCACAGTTCACCGGAGGCGGAGCGTGCGGGAGCATGGAGGGGCGGTGGAACCGGTTATTCCGGTAGACCGAGATCCCGACAGGAGCCAGACCAGCATGACGGACGCACCCACACCCCACCCGTCTCCGGCCACCACCCCGGCCGGAGCCGCTGCGCGGCGCCCCTCCCCGAATTCGTCTCCCGCCCCCCGCCCCGACGGCGCGGTGTCCGACGACTTCCATGTCTTCGACACCACGCTCCGCGACGGTGCGCAGCGCGAGGGCATCAACCTCACCGTCGCCGACAAGCTGACCATCGCCCGGCACCTCGACGACTTCGGCGTGGGCTTCATCGAGGGCGGCTGGCCCGGCGCCAACCCGCGGGACACCGAGTTCTTCCAACGGGCCCGCGAGGAGATCGACTTCCGGCACGCACAGCTGGTCGCGTTCGGCGCCACCCGCAAGGCCGGGGTCCGGGTCGAGGACGATCCGCAGGTCGCCGCGCTCCTGGCGTCCCAGGCCCCGGTGATCACGCTGGTCGCCAAGTCCCATGTCGGGCATGTGGAGCTGGCGCTGCGGACCACCCCACAGGAGAACCTCGCGATGGTGCGGGACACCGTCGCCCACCTGTGCGCCCAGGGCCGCCGGGTCTTCCTCGACTGTGAGCACTTCTTCGACGGCTATGCGCTGGACCCGGTCTACGCCAAGCAGGTCGTGCGCACCGCGAGCGAGGCCGGCGCCGATGTCGTGGTGCTCTGCGACACCAACGGAGGCATGCTTCCGGCGCAGGTCACCGCCGTCGTCCGGACCGTCCTCGCGGACACCGGCGCACGACTGGGCATCCACGCCCAGGACGACACGGGCTGCGCCGTCGCCAACACCCTGGCCGCGGTGGACGCGGGCGCCACGCACGTCCAGTGCACCGCCAACGGCTACGGCGAACGGGTCGGCAATTCCAACCTCTTCCCGGTCGCCGCCGCACTGGAGCTCAAGTACGGGCGCCCGGTGCTGCCCGAGGGCAAGCTCGCCGAGACCACCCGGATCTCGCACGCCATCGCCGAGGTCGTCAACCTCATCCCCTCCACCCACCAGCCCTACGTCGGTGTCTCCGCCTTCGCCCACAAGGCCGGACTGCACGCTTCCGCGATCAAGGTCGACCCGGACCTCTACCAGCACATCGACCCGGCGCTGGTCGGCAACACCATGCGGATGCTGGTCTCCGACATGGCCGGGCGGGCCTCCATCGAGCTCAAGGGCAAGGAGCTGGGCATCGACCTCGGCGACCACCGCGAGCTGGTCGGCCGGGTCGTCGAGCGGGTCAAGGAACGCGAGCTGGCGGGCTACACCTACGAGGCCGCGGACGCCTCGTTCGAGCTGCTGCTGCGGGCGGAGCTGCAGCGGTCGGAGGGGGGCCGGCCGCGCAGCTACTTCACGGTCGAGTCCTGGCGGGCGATCGTCGAGGACCGCCCGGACGGTACGCACGCCAACGAGGCGACCGTGAAGCTGTGGGCCAAGGGCGAGCGGATCGTCGCCACCGCCGAGGGCAACGGCCCGGTCAATGCGCTGGACCGGGCGCTGCGGGTCGGCCTGGAACGGATCTATCCGCAGCTGGCCCACATGGAGCTGGTGGACTACAAGGTCCGCATCCTGGAGGGCGCCCTGGGCACCGGCTCGATCACCCGGGTCCTGGTCTCCACCAGCGACGGCCGGGGCGAGTGGTCCACGGTCGGCGTCGCGGAGAACGTCATCGCCGCGTCCTGGCAGGCGCTGGACGACGCCTATGCGTACGGGCTGCTGCGGGCCGGCGTCGAACCGCAGGAGTGAACGCCCCGTCGGGGGTGTGACCGCGGCCCCGTACGGCCCTCGGGGGAGGGGCCGTACGGGGCCGCGGTCAGGTGGCGGGCCGATACGGTCAGGCCTGCGGGGCCGCCTTGACGGCGGAGATGTCGAAGGTGAGCTTGATCTTGTCGCTGACCATCACTCCGCCGGTCTCCAGCGCGGCGTTCCAGGTCAGGCCCCAGTCGGAGCGCAGGATCTCGGCGCTGCCCTCGAAGCCGACCCGCTCGGCGCCGTAGACATCGGTGGCCGAACCGTGGAACTCCAGGTCGATGGTGAGCGGCTTGGTGACGTCGCGGAGGGTCAGTTCGCCGGTGATGCGGTAGCGGTCGCCGGACACGCGCGCGGCGGCGGTGCTGCGGAAGGTCATCAGCGGGAACGTCTCGGCGTCGAAGAAGTCGGCGCTGCGCAGATGGCCGTCGCGGTCCGCGATGCCGGTGTCGATGCTGGCGATCTTGATGTCGAGGGAGGCGCTGGAGCGGGACGGGTCGGCGCCGTCGAGGTGGAGCGCGCCCTCGTACTCGCCGAACGCACCGCGGACGTTGGTGACCATGGCGTGCCGGACGGTGAAGCCGATGCTGCTGTGTGCCGGGTCGATGGTGTAGTCGCCGGTCAGCGCCGCGAGCGCGGGGTCCGCGTCGAGGACGGCAGCACTGGCGGTCGCGGGGGCGGTGGTGTCGCCGGTGTCGGCGGTGCGCTTGCGGTGGAACAGAGCCATGGCTCCTCCTCGAAGACGGCGCACCGGGTGGGTGCGCAGATTTGTTTAAGCTTCAACGAGATTCACCGTAGCGGGATCTGGTTCAATATTCAACCTCTTCGTCGGCCGGGCTCCGCCGGACGGGTGGCGAGCGGTGTTCCGGCGCGGTCATTGCCGCCCCGCGACGGCTCGTGCTAGACCATCGGGAACTCCCAAGTGCGCAGCGCCACACCCCTGTTGACGCCATGGAGAGGACCGACCGTGCCGCCTGTACCCGCCACGTCCGTCTGGTCACGCCGAGGAATTCTCGCCACCGCTACCGCCACCGCCGCCGCGAGCGCGCTCGGCCTCACCGCCCGCCCCGCCGGTGCCGCTCCCGGGCCGGCCGTCGCTCCCGGGCCGGCCGCCGCTCCCGGGGACGAGTTCACCACCCTCCGCGGCCGCTGGTGCGAGCTCACCCTCGGCAGCGGCTTCGACCCCGCCGCACCGCCCTACGCCGCTGCCCTCAAGGAGACCGGCGACCTCGCGTGCACCTTCCGGGCGAGCATGCGGCCGGCCGCGGGATCCCTCTGGCCGGACTGCCGCTACGACCCGCCGTCCGGCATCACCCGGAGCTACGGCCGGCTCGCCACCATGGCCCAGGCCTACGCCCAGCCCGGCACCGGCCACACCGGCGACCCCGGCCTCGCCGAGGCCCTCGTCACGGGGCTCGGCCACCTCGACGCCACCGTCTACCACTCCGCCACCGCCCTCCCCCAGCTATCGCTGGGAGGTGCCCCCTCCGGCAACTGGTGGGAGTGGCAGATCGGCAGCCCCAGACTCCTCCTCGACACCCTCGCCGTCCTCGACGACCGCCTGCCCGACGGCGGCCTCCCCGCCGGTCTGCGCGACCGCTGCCTGGCCGCCGTCGACCACTTCGTCCCCGACAGCATGCTCGGCGACTACACCGGGACCAGCACCGGCGCCAACCGCGTCGACCTGTGCCGGGTGGTCGCGCTGCGCGGCGTCCTCGGCCGCGCCCCCGCGAAGATCGCGCTGGCCCGCGACGCCCTCTCGCCGGTCTTCCCCTACGTCACCAAGGGCGACGGCCTCTACGCCGACGGCTCTTTCGTCCAGCACACCTGCGTCGCCTACTCCGGCACCTACGGCTATGTCCTGCTGGACGGCCTGGGCCGGCTGTTCACCCTGCTCGCCGGATCGTCCTGGCAGGTCACCGACCCGGCACGGCAGATCGTCCTCGACAGCGTCGAGCACGCCTACGCCCCGCTGCTCCACAACGGGCTGATGATGGACAGCGTCAACGGGCGGGCCGTCAGCCGCGGCTACCTCCGCAGCGACGAGCGGCACGTCCTGCGCAGCGACCACTACCACGGCCATGCGCTGATCGCCGCCATCGCGCTGCTCGCCCAGACCGCGAGCGGCGCCGAGCGGGAGCGCTGGCACGCCATGGTCAAGGGCTGGATCGCCCGCGACCGTACGCTGCCGGTCCTCACCGACCGGCAGTACCCGGTCGCCGACCTCAGCCGCCTGCGGAAGATCGCCGACAGCTCCGCGCCCGCCGCTCCCGAACCCGTCGGCCACCGGCTGTTCCCGGCCATGGACCGCGCCGTGCACCGCCGCCCCGGCTGGGCCGCCGGCCTGGCCATGGCCTCCGACCGGATCGCGTACTACGAGAACGGCAACGGCGAGAACCCGCACGGCTGGCACACCGGCGCCGGGATGCTCTACTGGTGGGGCGCCGACTTCGGCGGCGACCAGTACACCGACGCCTTCTGGCCCACCGTCGACCCCTACCGGCTTCCCGGCACCACCGTGTCCACCAAGCGGCTGGCCGACAACGAAGGCGGCGGCTGGGGCGAGCCCAAGCCCGCCGCGCGCTGGGTCGGCGGCACCACCGACGGCGAATTCGCCGCGATCGGCCAGGACCTGCGCGGTCTGGCCTCGACCCTGACCGCCAGGAAATCGTGGTTCGCGCTCGCGGACTGCGTCGTCTGCCTGGGTGCCGGCATCACCGCGCGCGACGGGGTGCCCGCCGAGACCGTCGTCGACAACCGCTGCCTGGGCGAGACCGGCACCGCGCAGCTCACCGTCGACGGGGTACCGCAGCCCGGCACGCTCGGCACGACCCGCTCCTTCCGCCGCGCCCACTGGGCCCACCTCGCCGGACACGGCGGCTATGTCTTCCCCGGCGGCGCACCCCTCAAGGCGCTGCGCGAGGCCCGCACCGGCTCCTGGCACGACATCAACACGACCTCCTCCACCGAGCCCTTCACCCGCCGCTATCTCACCCTCTGGCACGACCACGGCACCGACCCGGCCGACGCGGGCTACGCCTACCTCCTCATGCCGGGCGCCACCGCCCGCGCCCTCGCCGCCCGCGCCGCCGACCACCGCTGGCTGACCCTGCTCGCCAACGACGCCGGCCGGCAGGCGATCGCCGTCGACCCGCTCGGCGTAACGGCCGCCAATTTCTGGCGGGCGGGCAGTGCGGGCCCGCTCACCAGCAGCGGTCCGGCGAGCGTGCTGGTCCGCGAGCGGCACGGACGGTGGCCGGCCGGCCGTACCCGTACCGCGCGGCTGTGTCTCGCCGCCCCGGAACGTACCGGCGATCCGCTGGAGATCACCTGGTCACGGCCGGTGCGTGCGGTGCTCGCCCACGACCCGGCGATCGAGGTGCTGGCCACCGGGCGCGCCCTGCGGCTGCGGCTGACGCCCGGCACCGGCTGTGCCACCCACCGCTGCACGGTGCGGCTGGGCTGACTGGTTCCGGCCCTGACGGGTCATCCGGTCACGACAACATCACTCCGCCGCCGTTTGTCGGCCTCATACAGAAGCGGGGCGCCGCCGCCACCCGAACGGACGCCGGGACGCGGGGCCCGTACAGCACGGTTCTGTACTGCCTGCCCACCAAATCGCATGCGACGTTGTACGAAACCGACATCGGTGTGGGGCGCCTCGCCCACGTACCGTCGGTACATGACCACTGTCGAAGATGTGCCCGCCGGCGCCAACGACGCCCGCGGGCGCGTCGCCGAGCTGCACGCCATCCGTGAGCAGGTCCGGCGAGGCCCCAGCGAGCGTGCCACCGAAGCGCAGCGTGCCAAGGGCAAGCTGACGGCTCGCGAGCGGATCGAGCTGCTGCTGGACGAGGGTTCGTTCAACGAGGTCGAGCCGCTGCGGCGGCACCGGGCGACGGGCTTCGGCCTGGAGGCGAAGAAGCCCTACACCGACGGTGTGATCACCGGCTGGGGCACCGTGCACGGCCGGACCGTGTTCACCTACGCGCACGACTTCCGGATCTTCGGCGGCGCGCTGGGCGAGGCCCACGCCACCAAGATCCACAAGATCATGGACATGGCCATCCAGGCCGGTGCGCCGCTGGTCTCGCTGAACGACGGCGCCGGCGCCCGTATCCAGGAGGGCGTCTCCGCGCTGGCCGGCTACGGCGGCATCTTCCAGCGCAACACCAAGGCCTCGGGCGTCATCCCGCAGATTTCGGTCATGCTCGGCCCCTGTGCCGGCGGCGCGGCCTACAGCCCGGCGCTGACCGACTTCGTCTTCATGGTCCGCGAGACCTCGCAGATGTTCATCACCGGCCCCGACGTGGTGCGTGCGGTGACCGGCGAGGAGATCACCCAGAACGGCCTGGGCGGCGCGGATGTGCACGCCGAGACGTCGGGTGTGGCCCACTTCGCCTACGACGACGAGGTCACCTGCCTGGAAGAGGTCCGCTACCTCCTCTCCCTCCTGCCGGCCAACAACCGGGAGAACCCCCCGGTGGTGCCCTGCGAGGACCCCGCCGACCGCTCCGGTGACGCACTGCTGGACCTGGTGCCGGCCGACGGCAACCGCCCGTACGACATGCGCAAGGTCATCGAGGAGATCGTCGACGACGGCGAGTTCCTGGAGGTCCACGAGCGCTGGGCGACCAACATCATCTGTGCGCTGTCCCGGCTCGACGGGCGGGTCGTGGGCATCATCGCCAACCAGCCGCAGTCGCTGGCCGGCGTGCTGGACATCGAGGCGTCCGAAAAGTCCGCCCGGTTCGTCCAGATGTGCGATGCCTTCAACATCCCGCTCATCACGCTCCTCGACGTCCCCGGCTTCCTGCCCGGCGTCGACCAGGAGCACGGCGGCATCATCCGGCACGGCGCCAAGCTGCTCTACGCCTACTGCAACGCCACCGTCCCGCGGATCTCGCTCGTGCTGCGCAAGGCCTACGGCGGCGCCTACATCGTCATGGACTCGCAGTCCATCGGTGCCGACCTCACCTATGCCTGGCCCACCAACGAGATCGCGGTGATGGGTGCCGAGGGCGCCGCCAACGTCATCTTCCGCAAGCAGATCGCCGAGGCGGACGACTCCGAGGCCATGCGGGTGCGCATGGTCAAGGAGTACAAGTCCGAGCTGATGCACCCCTATTACGCGGCCGAGCGCGGCCTGGTCGACGACGTCATCGACCCCGCCGAAACCCGTCACACGCTCATCCGTGCCCTGGAGATGCTGCGCACCAAGCACGCGGACCTGCCGGCCCGTAAGCACGGCAACCCGCCCCAGTAGCCGCACCCCGCACCCCGCACCAGGCACTACGCCCACCGCGACGACGGAGAAGACATCGTGAATCCTGCCCACCGCAACGACCCGATCCGCGTGGAGAAGGGCCAGGCCAGCGAGGAAGAGCTCGCCGCCCTGACCGCCGTCCTCCTGGCCCGCGCCGCCCACCGGCCGACGGCCGCCCCGGCCCGCCCGCACGCCACGGCCGCCCGCTGGCGCCGCCTGGAGCGTCAGAACGGCTTCCACGGAGCGACCAGCTGGCAGCGCTGAACGCCTTACCGAACGGCGAGGGGCCCGCACTGCGGGCCCCTCGCCGTGTGGTGGCTTGTGTGCCGTGTCCGGCCGGTGGGGGCTGGTGCCGGGGTTGATGACGACTGGGCTGCACGCGCGGCCAATGCCCTGCCAAGGGGCGCGCGCAGTGGTGGCCGTAACGGTCATCGGTAGGGCGGGACGGTCGCCGACGTGCGGCGGTCGGAGGGGATGTCCGGTGCCCCGCCCGCAGGACCGGAGCGAACGCCGGGGTGCCTTCTGCACGTACCAGGGCCGCCCGCGCCGTGGGGGCACCTCCCGGCCGAAGGCTGGGGGAGGGGTACCGGGCGTCCCCTCCGACCCACCACCCACAGCGACTGGGCGCACCGGCCCCAGCCACAGGCAACGTGCACCCGTCCCCGCCGCGAGCCGACCACGTGTCCGGCCTGAGCCACACCCCACGCACCCCACTCCCAGCAATCGCATGAGGGATATACCGCTCAACAACCCACCAATGACTGCGATATGAGGCCTCATCACTTTTCGGACTCGGTGTTCCGGTTTGGCATGTGGCGTCCGGATCAAGGCGTAGGTTCGCCCCAATTCTGGGGAGCAGAGCTGTTCAAGCCGCCATGACCGTGCTGGCATGCGCTCGTCAACCCACTCCTGGTGTTCCCGTAGTGCGGGCGCCAGGACGACCGGAAGGAACGTCCATGCTCAGCACGCTCAGTGCTGGTGCCGCCGTGGCATCGTTGCTCCTCGCCGGATCGGCATCCCCCACCACCGCCACACGGTTCGGCGACGACCCGCCGACCGGCAAGATCACCATTACCGTCGCCACGGTCAACGGTTCGGGCTGCAGACCCGGCAGCGCCGCCGTCGCCATCGCCCCCGACAACACCGCCTTCACCGTCACGTACAGCGAATATCTCGCCCAGGCGGGTGCCGGCAGCACGCCGACCGACTCCCGCAAGAACTGCCAGATCGCGCTGAACGTGCATGTCCCGCAGGGCTTCACCTACGCGGTCGCCCGAGCCGACTACCGCGGCTATGCTTCGCTGGCTCCGGGCGCCAGGGGGCTGGAACAGGCGGGCTACTACTTCCAGGGCCAGCAGCAGACGGCCCGTAAGAGCCACACCTTCACCGGGCCCTACGACTCCAACTGGCAGACCTCGGACGAGACCGACGTCGACGCGCTGGTGTACGCACCCTGCGGCGAGGAGCGGTACTTCAACATCAACACCGAGATGAGGGTGGACGCCAAGTCGGCGGACCCCAAGGCCACCAGCTACATGGCCATGGACTCCACCGACGGCAGCATCAACACCATGTACCACTTCGCATGGAAGGAGTGCCCCGCCGGAACGTGACGGCGGGCCGGACGAACGGACACCGGGCCCGCACGCGCACTCGCGTGCGGGCCCTTCAGGCGCCCCCCGGCCAGATGAGCCACGCCTGCGTGCCCTTCGGCCTCCCGAACCAGCGCACCGCGCTCTCGGGCGAGCTGAGACTGAACTGCGTCCTGCCGCCGTCGCCGACCACCTGCGCCCGCCCGTTCTCGTACGCCAGTCCCCAGGGAGGTGTCGTTTCCGGTTTCAGGCCATCCCATCGTCTACGCCTCTGGCCCCGTTCCCCAGCTCGACACCGTGGAACTCGACACGGAGTACGGGTGTGATTTCCTGGACGCCGAGGCTCAGTTGGAGAAGTACCGGACAGTTCTGGACCGGATGGAGTCCCGCGCACTGAAACCGGGTGAGTCGCGTGACCTGATCCGCCGGGTCGCACAGAACGCCTGAGAGGGAAGGCACATGACTACGTACGACTGGCAGAAGTCTTCGTACAGTGCACAGGGATCAAACTGCCTCTACGTCGCTGCCCCCGACGGCCAGACGATCAAGCTGCGGGAGAGCGACGACCCGGATTTCATCCTGACCACCACTCCCGCCAATTTGAAGGCGTTCATCCTGGGCGTCAAGGCGGGGGAGTTCGATCACTTCATCGACGGCTGAGACGGCCGCCGCGAACGGCGAAGGCCCCCGCTACCTGGCAGGCAGGTGCGCGGGGGCCTTTCGCGATACGGCGTGTCCGGGGCCGTAGGCCCCGTCAGCGCAGCCGCGCCATCAGCGCGTGCTCCACGAGCGTGATGAGCGCGCTCTTGGCCTCGCTGCGGTGCCGGGCGTCGGTCACGATGATCGGCGCGTCCGGGCCGATCTGCAGCGCCTCACGCACCTCGTCGGGCGTGTAGGGCTGGTGTCCGTCGAAGCCGTTGAGGGCGATGACGAACGGCAGTCCGCTGTTCTCGAAGTAGTCGACCGCGGGGAAGCAGTCGGCGAGACGGCGGGTGTCGACCAGCACCACCGCGCCGATGGCGCCACGGACCAGGTCGTCCCACATGAACCAGAAGCGGTCCTGACCCGGCGTACCGAACAGGTACAGGATCAGGTCCTGGTCCAGCGTGATCCGGCCGAAGTCCATCGCCACGGTCGTGGTCGTCTTGTCCGGCGCGTGCGTGAGGTCGTCGATCCCCGCCGAGGCGGAAGTCATCACGGCTTCGGTACGCAGCGGATTGATCTCTGAAACGGCCCCGACGAACGTGGTCTTGCCCACGCCGAAGCCGCCCGCCACCACGATTTTCGCGGAGGTGGTGGAGCGGGCTGCACCGCTAGAGCTTGCGAAGTCCACTGAGCACCCTTTCGAGCAGTGTCACATCTGGCTGTCCGCCGGCGGTCTCGTCCCCGCCGGGCTGATGGATGGCGACGAGTCCGGCCTCCGCCAGGTCGGCGACGAGGATCCGGGCGACGCCGAGGGGGATGGAGAGTAGCGCGGAGATCTCGGCAACTGACTTGATCTCGCGGCAGAGGTGGCAGATGCGCTGGTGCTCCGGCAGCTGGCCCTGCAGCTTCGCGGGGTCGGCGGTCGTGCTGACCAGCGCCTCGATGGCGAGCTGGTAGCGCGGCCTGGTCCGGCCTCCGGTCATGGCGTACGGGCGCACGAGCGAGTTGTTCGCACTGGGTGCGGGCGCGGGCGCACGCCGCTGGGGCTGTACCGGCTGGATGCGCGGTGCCTGCGGCTGGTCGTACACCGACGGCTCGTACGGCTGGGAGTCGTACGGCCGGGGCTGCTGCTGCGGAGGCCGCTGCGGCTGCTGCCGCGGTGGCCGCTGACTGGGCGCAGACGGGAAGTTGAAGCGGTTGTGATGGGTCTCGCCCACAGGCCCGGACTCCTGCCCGGAACCATAGGGGTATCCGCTCGGGGGCGTTGCCACGTCTCCTCCTCCAACTTGCCTGTCTGACGCCGGTCACGCCACCGAACCATAAGGCGCGGTGGCGGGAAACGCACTGCCTGTCTGTTAGTTGAGAAGGCTGCCCTGCAGTTCGGCGCGCAGATCCGGTGTGAGCACCGTGCCCGCGCGGTCGACCAGCAGGGCCATCTCGTAGCCGACCAGACCGATGTCGCACTCGGGGTGCGCGAGCACGGCCAGCGACGATCCGTCCGAGACGGACATGATGAAGAGGAAGCCGCGCTCCATCTCCACCACGGTCTGGTTGACGCTACCGCCCTCGAAGATGCGGGACGCGCCGGAGGTCAGCGAGGTCAGGCCGGAGGCCACCGCCGCCAACTGATCGGCTCTGTCACGAGGGAAACCCTCGGACATGGCAAGGAGCAGCCCGTCCGCGGAGACCACGACCGTGTGGGACACCCCGGGGGTGTTGTCCACGAAGTTGGTGATCAACCAGTTCAGATTCTGCGCCGCCTGGCTCATCGGGCTCACACTAACGCTCCTGATCGTAGGTGCTGCCGGGGCCGAAGCCCTGTTGGTCATTCTGGGGGACCCCGGAGGGGTCCGTGCCGACGTTGCGTCCCTGCTGGACACCGCGGCGCAGGTTACTCAGCCTGCCGCGGACGTCCTCCGGGGCACGGGAGACCTGGGGGCCGCCCTGCGCCGTCTGCTCCGCGGCACCTTCGACCAGGTTGGCCTTGGGCACCCGCCGGGGGAGGCCGGAGGAGGTGACTCCGCCCGCCTTCGGCTCGCGCAGCCGCTCCGCCCGCTCCCAGCGCTCGTCGTTGGAGCTGCGCCAGTCGGAGCCGTCCTGGCCGGTCTCCGGCGTGCTCCCCGGCTGCTGCACCTGCGGTGCCTGCTGGTCGCGGCCTCCGCGGCGCGGAAGGCCGGCGTCCGTCCGCGAGGGGGCGTCGCTCGGTATGGGGCCCGGACGCTCGAATGGTACGCGCTCGGCGGCGTCAGCGGGAGCGGCAGTGGTATTCCGGCCGGATTCCGCTTCGGTACCGAAGTAGCCCTCGAATGCGGGGTGTTCGGCCCATTCGTCCGACTGTGCCGCTTCGTGGGAAACGAAAGGCTGCTGGCCGGTGGTGTCCGAATAGCTCTGCTCGCCGAATGCCCGGTGACCGTGCGGCCGGTCGTCGTAGAGCGGCTGATCCGCTTCCGCATATGCCTGGGAGGGGTAGTCCTGGTAGGCGCCGCCGGACTCCTGATAGGCGCCGTTGGACTTCTGGGGGTCACCGGCGGGCGGCACCTCGTCGCGGAAGAGCGGACGCTCGCCACCCTGGTACTCGGCTGCCTGCTCACCGGCCGTCTGGGCTTCCAGGGCGGCCCGGCGCTCCTCACGGAGCAGCGAGCGGCCCATCATGTCCAGGTCACCGGTGTCCGTGCGGCCGTAGCGGCTGTCGTCGAAGCCCAGCTCGGCGGCGGTGCGCTGATGGTCCTCGTACGACGGCTGCTGGTGCTCCGGAACGATCCGGGAGACCGTGAAGTCGTCGTCGTACTGCTCCTCGCCGCCACCACCGTGGGTGATCGCCTCGGGCAGCATGACCAGGGACGTGGTGCCCGCCTGCTCGCCGGAGGGGCGCAGCTGCACCCGGATCCCGTGCCGGTCGGCCAGCCGGCCGACCACGAACAGGCCCATGCGCTGGGAGATCGCGGCATCCACGCTCGGCGGGTTCGCCAGCTTGTGGTTGATGTCCGCGAAGTCCTCGGGGGTGAGCCCGATGCCCTTGTCGTGGATCTCGATCATCACCCGGCCGTCGGGCAGCCGGGTCGCGGCCACCCGCACCTTGGTCTGCGGGGAGGAGAACGTGGTGGCGTTCTCCAGCAGCTCGGACAGCAGGTGCACGAGGTCGGTCACGGCGGTGCCGTGGATCTCGCTCTCGGGGACGCCGGTGAGCTCTATTCGCTCGTACGACTCGACCTCGGAGATCGCCGCCCGCAGGACGTCGATCAGCGGCACCGGCTGGTTCCAGCGCCGGCCGGGCTCCTCGCCCGCGAGGATGAGGAGGTTCTCGCCGTTGCGCCGCATACGGGTGGCGAGGTGGTCGAGCCGGAAGAGGCTCTCCAGCTGGTCCGGGTCCGCCTCGTTGTTCTCCAGGTCGGTGATCAGCTCCAGCTGGCGCTCGATCAGGCCCTGGTTACGGCTGGAAAGGTTGGTGAAGATCGCGTTGACGTTGCCCCGCAGCAGGGCCTGTTCGGCGGCGAGCCGGACGGCCTCGCGGTGCACCTGGTCGAAGGCGCGGGCAACCTCACCGATCTCGTCGGTGGTGGAGATCGGGATGGGCTGGACGCGGGTGTCGACCCGGCCCGGGTCGGTCCGCGAGAGCTGGTCGACCAGCATCGGCAGCCGCTGCTCGGCGATGCCGAAGGCGGCGGTCCGCAGCTGGCGCATGTTGCGGCTCATCCGGCGGGCCATCCGGCCGGCCACGACGAACGCGATGATCAGCGCGGCCAGCACGATCCCGGATTCGGTGAAGGTGGACTGCTTGGCGTCGTCGGAGATCCGGGCCGCCTCGTTCACGGCCTTGTCCGCCAGGTCCTTCTCGAGGGACCGGTACATGTCGAACTTGCCGGTCGCAGCCGCGAAGTAGCTGTCGGTGGTGATGCCGCGGGCGCTCAGCGTCTCCGGCGCCGCGCCGGTGGCGATCAGCGTGGACATCTGGTCGATCGATGGCGGAGTGCGGAACGGCCGGCCGGCGGCCTGGGCCTGCGCCTTTGCCTGTGCGATCTTCTGCTGCCCGGCCCGCTTGAGCGCCCCGGCGTACTTGTTCAGCCGCTCGACGTCCTCGGGCATGCCGGCGGAGGTGAACTCGCCGATGGAGATGCCCTCCAGGTAGTGGTACGAGGCGAAGGCGGTCAGCTGCTGCTTGTGCTCCTTGCCGCCCGACGGGGTCGCCGGGTCGACCAGGAGGTGGGTGCCGATGGAGCGCTGGAGCGACTCGGCGGCCTTGGCCAGCGAGATGGCGTAGACCGTTCGGCCGTAGGAGGTGATGTTGCCGGTGCCCAGGCCGAGTTCGTTGGCGAACTCGTTGAGCGGGTGCTGGACCTCGACATAACCGTCTTCGGTCTGCACACCGGGCAGCCGGGAGGTGTAGGCGGCCTGGCGCAGCTTCTGGAGCTTGGGCTCGACTGTCGCGAACTCGGCGAGACGGCGCTTGAGGCCCGGCTTGTCCGGTATGGCCTTGGCGGCCTCGTGGAACGTGCCGGCGGCGGCGTCGGTGGCGTCCCGCGCCTGCCGGACGGCCGGGTCGTCCTTCTTGCCCTGCAGCAGCGGCGCCGCGGTGCGGTCCCGCTCGTCGATCAGGGCGTTGCTGTAGGAAAGCGCGGCGCGGACGAGCTTCGCGGTGTTCTCCGCATCCTCGGCGTCCTGCCAGGTGCCGAACAAGCTGCCCACCCGCAGGCCGCCGAAGGCCAGGGCGAGCAGTACGGGGATCAGCAAAATGGCGTTCAGGCGGGTCGCCACGCGCCAGTTGCGCGGGGAGTACTTACCGCCACTCACCGGAGGCTTCGCGACCGTATTTTCGGGCGCTTCGGAAGCCGGCAGGCCACCTTTGGATGGCGGGGTGAAGTTGCCCCGCCGCGATTCCTGCGGCTCGGGGCTCGCCTTGCTTCGCCTCACTCGACCAACAACCTCTCGGCGCCGGCACTGAATTGCTGTGCCGTTTCTTCTGATGCGTCCTACTCCGGAGTTCAGCGAATTTCAGCACGTCAGGGCGGTGCGTTCCAAACACTGGACAAAGTCGGAGCGGGGGCGAAAGGGCCTCAGATAAAAGGGGCGTTAAGGGCGAGCCGCGTCAAAATACAAGAGATCTGTGAGCGCAGCGAAGCCAGGCATGCGCGCGGGGTGCCGAAATCACGCTGATTCAGTGTTGAAACGTTATGAAGCAAAATTGCGGGCGTGTCGAAGGACACAGATCCACGCATGGATGCCGGGAACCCGGCCGGGGCAAGGTGGCGCATCCCGGCCGGTGACCACTGCCGTACGGCCCGCTCCCGCTGCGGAGCGGGCCGTCGGCGGAGCTACTTCAGCCGCGCCATCAGCGCGTGCTCCACGAGCGTGATGAGCGCGCTCTTGGCCTCGCTGCGGTGCCGGGCGTCGGTCGTGATGATCGGGGCCCCCGGGCCGATCTGCAGCGCCTCACGCACCTCGTCGGGCGTGTACGGCTGGTAGCCCTCGAAGCCGTTGAGGGCGATGACGAACGGCAGTCCGCTGTTCTCGAAGTAGTCGACCGCGGGGAAGCAGTCGGCGAGACGGCGGGTGTCGACCAGCACCACCGCGCCGATGGCGCCACGGACCAGGTCGTCCCACATGAACCAGAAGCGGTCCTGACCCGGCGTACCGAACAGGTACAGGATCAGGTCCTGGTCCAGCGTGATCCGGCCGAAGTCCATCGCCACGGTCGTCGTGGTCTTGTCCTGGACGTGGCTGAGGTCGTCGACGCCCGCCGACGCGGAAGTCATCACGGCTTCCGTGCGCAGCGGGTCGATCTCCGAGACGGCCCCGACGAACGTGGTCTTGCCCACGCCGAAGCCGCCCGCCACCACGATTTTCGCGGAAGTCGTGGCGCGGGCTCTGCTCTCGCCGGAGCCGCTGTCAGAGCTTGCGAAGTCCACTGAGCACCCTCTCGAGCAAGGTCACATCCGGCGTGCCGCCGGCCTCACCGCTGCCACCGGGCTGGTGGATGGCCACCATCCCGGCCTCCGCCAGGTCCGCGACCAGGATCCGCGCCACACCCAGCGGGATGTGCAGCAGCGCGGAGACCTCGGCAACCGACTTCACCTCACGGCACAGGTGGCAGATCCGCTGGTGCTCGGGCAGCAGTCCGGGCAGCTGAGAGGGGTCGGCGGTCGTGCTGACCAGCGCCTCGATGGCGAGCTGGTAGCGCGGCCTGGTCCGGCCTCCGGTCATGGCGTACGGGCGCACCAGCGGCTGGTCACCTTCGCTCCCGTACGGCGCTTGGCTGTAGGCGCCGTACGGGCCGGAAGTGGCGGGTGGCGGGGTCATGGGTCCTCCGGGCGGGACAACTGACTGTCGTCGGGTTGGGCCGGTGGGGGGTGCGGCACATGGGTGGTGGGGTGCTGAACGGTGCGGCGCTGCGGACGCCGCCTCAGTGCAGCAGGCTGCCCTGCAGTTCGGCGCGCAGGTCGGGCGTCAGGACGGTGCCCGCGCGGTCGACCAGGAGCGCCATTTCATAGCCGACCAGGCCGATGTCGCACTCGGGGTGCGCGAGCACGGCCAGCGACGATCCGTCCGAGACGGACATGATGAAGAGGAAGCCTCGCTCCATCTCCACCACGGTTTGGTTGACCGTCCCGCCCTCGAAGATGCGGGACGCGCCGGAGGTCAGCGAGGTCAGGCCGGAGGCCACCGCCGCCAACTGGTCGGCACGGTCGCGGGGAAAGCCCTCGGACATCGCGAGGAGCAGCCCGTCCGCGGAGACCACCACCGTGTGCGACACCCCGGGGGTGTTGTCCACGAAGTTGGTGATCAACCAGTTCAGATTCTGCGCCGCCTGGCTCATCGGACTCAACTAACGCTCCTGCTGGTGTGTGGGATCGACAATGCCGTGGGTGCCGGTGGACGACGTCCCGGCCTGCCGGCCTTGCTGGATACCCCGACGGAGATTGGTCAGCCGCCCCCGCACCTCGCTGGGCGCACGGGAGACCTGCGGACCGTTCTGGGTGGACTGCTGTTGCGCGGTGCCCGCGACGAGGTTCGCGCGCGGGACCCGGCGGGGCAGCCCGGAGGTGGTGATCCCGCCCGCGGCGGGCTGGCGGATCTGTTCCGCCTGCCGCCATGTCTCGTCGTTCGGCGAGCTGCGCCACTGCGTGCTCTCGGCGGGCGCCGCGCTGCGTGCACCGTTGACCGGTGCGTCATTGCGGGCGCCGCCGTGTGCGTCGCCGCCCTGGGCGGACCCGCGGCGCGGCAGCCGGGGCGCTTCGGGCTCGGCGGCACCCTGGGGCGGCACACCGGCCGCGGCGGCCGCGGGGTGGTTGAACCAGTTGGACTCGATGGTGTCGAAGATCGGCGTACGGCCGTCACCGGGACCGGCGTCCGCGCTGCCGAGGACGTCGGCGGACGGCGCACCGCCGTCCTGCGGCTGCGGCACCGGGAATTGGCCGGTGCCCTGCGACTCGTCGGCGTACGCGGCGCGGTCGGCGTCCGGCCGCGGGTACCGGCCGGTGTCGGCGTTCGGCCGCTCGTACTGCCCGGTGTCGCTGTCGGGCCGGGCGTACTGGCCGGTGTCGCTGTCGGGCCGCCGGTACTGCCCGGTGGTGCTGTTCGGCTGCTCGTACTGCCCGGTGTCGTACCGGTCCGTTGCGCTCTGGGGCAGGGCGAACTGCCCTGTGTCACCGGGCCCGTTGCCCGTGCCCCGGCCGGCCGGACGCGCGCCCTGCGGGCCGCGCCCGCCCTGGGAGCCGTCCGCGGCGGGCGGCGGACCGTTGAAGTCGGGACGGGCGAAGGCCGCGGTGTCACCGGGGCCGCCGCTCGGCGCGGGCCGCTCGAAGCTGCCGGTGGTCTCCGGCTCCACGTGGCCCCGCGGCCGGTCCTGCGCCTCACGGGGCGTCAGCGGCCAGTCGTCGGAGCCGCCGCGCTCACGGCGCGCGCCCCAGCTCGTACCGCCCGGCTGCTGAGCACCCTGGCCGCCCTGGCCGCCGGCGGACGGACCGCCCGGCAGCTCGGCCGCGGCGCCCCGCGCCGGCAGCTGCGGACGCTCCTCGCGGCGCGGTGCGCCGGTGGGCGGTGCCACGGTGGGCGCCGGGCCTTTGTCCGCGCCGCGGGTGGGCAGCGAGGGCCGAGAGCCGGCGGGGCGGCCGGTGGCCGGGCGGGCTTCGCCGCCCTGCGCCGGCGCGGCGGGGGAGCCTGCGCCGCCAGGCGCCGTACGGCCGGACGGTGCCGGGGCACCGAAGGCGTTCGGGGCGCCGCCGCCGGGCCCGCCGCGGCCGGGCAGCGCGGGGCGCCCGCCGGCCGAGGGGCCCGAACCGACCTGGCCGCGCGGCTGGAGCCCCGCGAGCCGGCTGGAGGGCGTGCCGCCGAGGTCACCGGTGCCGCTCTTGGCGTTGCTCGGCGCCGGCTTCTTGCCGCCCTGGGCGACATCGACCGGCAGCATGACCAGTGCGGTGGTGCCGCCGGAGTCGGAGGGCCGCAGCTGGATGCGGATGCCGTGCCGCAGCGACAGCCGGCCGACCACGAACAGACCCATCCGCCGGGAGACCGAGACGTCCACGGTCGGCGGGCTGGCGAGCCGCTCGTTGATCGCCGAGAGGTCCTCGGGCGACAGACCGATACCGGTGTCGTGGATCTCGACCAGGACGCGGCCGTCGGGCAGCGCATGACCGGTGACCTTGACCTTGGTCTGCGGGGAGGAGAACGAGGTGGCGTTCTCCAGCAGCTCGGCGAGCAGGTGCACGAGGTCGTTGACGACCCGGCCCGCGACCTCGGTCTGCGGAACGGCGTTGAGCTCGATCCGCTCGTACTGCTCCACCTCGGACGCGGCGGCACGCAGCACGTCGACCAGCGGCACCGGCCGCGTCCACCGGCGCCCCGGCTCCTCACCGGCCAGGACCAGGAGGTTCTCACCGTTACGGCGCATACGGGTGGCGAGGTGGTCGAGCTTGAAGAGGGAGGACAGCTGGTCGGGGTCGGCCTCGCGGGACTCCAGTTCGGAGATCAGCGAGAGCTGACGCTGGATCAGACCCTGGGAACGGCGCGAGAGGTTGGTGAACATCGCGTTGACGTTGCCCCGCAGCAGCGCCTGCTCGGAGGCGAGGCGGACCGCCTCGCGGTGCACGTCGTCGAAGGCCGCGGCCACCCGGCCGATCTCGTCCCGGCTGTGCACACCGACCGACTGGACGGAGGTGTCCACGTCCTGCGGGTCGGACTCGGACAGCTGCTTGACCAGCTCGGGCAGCCGGTCCTGGGCGACCTTCTGCGCGGTGTCCTGCAGCCGGCGCAGCGAGCGGACCATGGACCGGGCCACGACGAACGCGCCGACCAGCGAGACACCGAGGACGAGCAGGATCAGCGCACCGCTGACGATCGCGGACTGGGTGGCCTGGTTGCGCAGCTCGCGGGACTTCTGCTCCATCTCGGAGAGCAGCGAGGTCTCGATCCGCGACATTTCGTCGATCTTGACGGTGTCGGAGTCGTACCAGTCGAGGTACCGGTAGTCCTGGCTGCGGATGCCGGCGTCGCTGGCGAAGGCGCGGTGCGCAAAGGCGACCGCGGTCTTGATCTCGTCGTTGTTGCCGTCAAGGCCGCGGGTGAGCGCGCCGGCGTTGTTGGTGTAGATCTGCGAGAAGCGGTCGCGGGCAGCCTTCTCGCTGTCCTCGGCGTTACGGCCGGCCAGCCGGTCGTTGGAGGACAGCTGCGGGTGGCCCTTGTGGGCGAGGCCGGCACTGACCAGGGCGCGCTGGATCGACGCGTACTCCTTGGCCGACGAGAACGCCGCCAGCGCACGGGTACTGCGGATCATCTCCGGGTTGCTGGTCGCCTGCGCCATGTCCTGGGACAGCGACAGCAGCGAGTTGATCAGCTGGTTGTAGCTGGTGACGGTCCGCGCGGCGTTGTTGCCGTCCTTGTAGGCGGAGGAGCGGATCTCGTTGAGGGTGTTGAGCTGGCGGCCGATCTCCAGGACGGTCGCCCGGACGCCGGCCATGGTGGCGTCCTGGCCCTGGATGTCGCCGGTGGCCTGGTTGAACGACAGCTTGGCGCGGTCGGTCGCCTGCCGGGGCGCGACGACGTTCGCGTCGTCCTTGGTGTTGCCGCTGCCGGCCAGCGGACCGGCCGACTTGTCCCGCTCCACCTGCAATGCGTCGGCCAGCTCGGTCGCCTGGCGGGTCATCTCGGTGAGCAGCTGCATCTTGTCGAGCTGGTCGATGTTCTCCATCGACGTGCCGATGCGCATACCGCCCAGCGTGGTCGCGGCGACCACGGGAAGTGCGAGCAGGGAGACCAGGCGGGTGCTGATGCGCCAGTTGCGCAGCGCTATTCGCGAACCGGGGCCGGTGGAGCCCTTCGACGCCTTGGGCTTGCCGCTGTCCGCGGCGTCATTGCCCGGCGCCTGGCGGCCTCCGTCGACGGGCAGCGTGCTCCCGGCGGAACCGTTGCCCTGGGCGCGCTGGGGCGAGGAGGCGCGGTCTGTCCCGCCGCGCAGCTCCGGGTCCGCCGCAGCGCTGCCATCCCTCTTGAAACGTCCCTGCACTAGCGTCGCAACCTCTGGACCAGGCGTCCCACCTCGGCGGGACGGTGTCGAGTCGTATAGGGGACCGCTGAGTCCCCCATGGCGGTCGTGAGTGACCGGCGGACTGCCCTCTCTGGCCGAGAGAGCGGCACCACCGCGCGGCGCTACGTTGCGCCCTGCGCGCCGGCTGAAACGTGCGGCGGTCCGTGGAATTCCAGCACAGTGCAGGATCTCCAACAAGAGCGGAGCCGGCCACTGTGACGTGAGTGACGCAATGTACGGAGCACGTCACGACTTGTAGAACGTTCCGCTGTCGATAACGGACTTTTGCCCGCGAGTCGTTCAACTCCGCCGGCTGTCCCAGGTGCGGTGATCGGGAGCGGAACGTGCACTTCAATCCGCCATTGTCCGATTCGCCCAGGGATGTTGATCATGGGAAATGCGGCATTTGTCGCACAGTTCGTGAGCAAACTCACAGGAAGATCATTGAGTTTCCCCGAACGGCGCAGGGAATAGGCTGCATAGCCTGACGCTTTACACAGTTGCCCCATATGACAAGGCAGCTTTCGAGAAGCCCTTTCCCGACCTTTGATGACGCGAGGCATGCAGCAGTGATGACGACGACGATGTTCCGCAACATAGCCAACCCGCGGCGCACCACCCTGGCCCACCTCGACGACGCCGAGCAGCTCGGCACCGAGGCACTTCAGGCACCGGAGCACACCGTCGACCTCCCGGCCCGGACCGCCAATCCCCGCCGCACCGTCCTGATGGACGCCCCCGCGCAGGACGTCACGGCGTAGCACGTCGCCGGATCGGCAGCGGCCCCGCGATAGCCTGGAGTGTCAACTCCGGCCAGTGATCAATTGAGGGGCAGCGGCAACCCGTGCGCATCGCCAGATTCTCCATCGACGGCAACGTCGGCTTCGGCGTCCTCGAAGGCGACGAACTCGACGTCATCAAGGGGCATCCCTTCGCAGAATTCGAGCGCTCGGGCCAGAAGGTCCCCCTCGACAAGGTCCGGCTGCTGCCGCCGGTCCTGCCCAGCAAAGTCGTGGCGATCGGCCGCAACTACGCCGAGCACGCCGCCGAGCTGGGCAACACCGTCCCGGATGTACCGGTCACCTTCTTCAAGCCGTCCACCTCGGTGACCGGCCCCGGCGACCCCATCGCCTACCCCTCCTTCTCCCAGGAGGTGCACCACGAGGCGGAGCTCGCCGTCGTCATCGGCAGGATGTGCCGGGAGGTGCCCCGCGAGCGCGCCAAGGACGTCATCCTCGGCTACACCTGCGCCAACGACGTCACCGCACGCGATGTGCAGCAGCGCGAGACGCAGTGGGCCAGGGCCAAGGGCTTCGACAGCTCCTGCCCGCTCGGCCCCTGGGTCGAGACCGGACTCACCCCCGAGGACATCGCCGCGGGCCTCACGGTCCAGTGCACGGTCAACGGCGAACAACGCCAGCTCGGCCGCACCAGCGACATGGTCCGCCCGGTCGAGGACCTGATCGTCCACATCACCGAGGCGATGACCCTGCTCCCGGGCGACGTCATCCTCACGGGCACCCCCGCCGGGGTGGGCCCCCTCAACGTCGGCGACGAGGTCGCCGTCACCATCGAAGGCATCGGCACTCTCACCAACAAGGTGATCAAGCGTGGCTAACGCGACCCCCGTCCGCGTCCGTTTCTGTCCCTCCCCGACCGGTAACCCCCATGTCGGCCTGATCCGTACGGCCCTGTTCAACTGGGCCTACGCGCGGCACAACAAGGGCACCCTGGTCTTCCGCATCGAGGACACCGACGCGGCCCGCGACTCCGAAGAGTCTTACCAGCAGCTGCTGGACTCCTTCCACTGGCTCGGCTTCGACTGGGACGAGGGCCCCGAGGTCGGCGGCCCGCACGCGCCGTACCGCCAGTCGCAGCGGATGGACCTCTACAAGGACGTCGCCGACAAGCTCCTCGCCGCCGGCCACGCGTACCACTGCTACTGCACCACCGAAGAGCTGGACGCCCGCCGCGAGGCGGCCCGCGCCGCGGGCAAGCCCTCCGGCTACGACGGCACGTGCCGCACGCTCACCGACGGGCAGAAGGCCGCGTACGAGGCCGAGGGCCGTACCTCCATCGTCCGCTTCCGGATGCCCGACGAGCCGGTCACCTTCACCGACCTGGTGCGCGGCGAGCTGACCTTCACCCCGGAGAACGTCCCCGACTACGGCATCGTCCGGGCCAACGGCGCGCCCCTCTACACGCTCGTCAACCCCGTCGACGACGCCCTGATGGAGATCACCCACGTCCTGCGCGGCGAGGACCTGCTGTCCTCCACCCCCCGCCAGATCGCCCTGTACAAGGCGCTGATCGAGCTGGGCGTCGCGAAGGGGATCCCGGCCTTCGGCCATCTGCCCTACGTCATGGGCGAGGGCAACAAGAAGCTCTCCAAGCGGGACCCGCAGGCGAACCTCAACCTCTACCGCGAGCGCGGCTTCCTCCCCGAGGGCCTGCTCAACTACCTTGCGCTGCTCGGCTGGTCCTTCTCGGCGGACCAGGACATCTTCTCCGTCCCCGAGCTGATCGAGAAGTTCGACATCGCGGACGTCAACGCCAACCCGGCCCGCTTCGACCTGAAGAAGGCCGAGGCGATCAACGCCGACCACATCCGGCAGCTGGACGTGAAGGACTTCATCAAGGCCTGTGAGCCGTGGCTGAAGGCCCCGCACGCCAACTGGGCCCCCGAGGACTTCGATGAGGCCGCCTGGCAGGCCATCGCCCCGCACGCCCAGACCCGCCTCACCGTCCTCTCCGACATCACCGCCAATGTCGACTTCCTCTTCCGCACGGAGCCGGTCGAGGACGAGGCGTCATGGACGAAGGCGATGAAGGGCGACCCGGCCGCGCTGCTCACCACGGCCCGCGCCACGCTCGAAGCCGCCGACTGGGCGTCCGGCCCCGAGCCCCTCAAGGAGGCCGTCCTGGCCGCCGGCGAGGAGCACGGCCTCAAGCTCGGCAAGGCACAGGCCCCTGTCCGGGTGGCCGTCACCGGCCGCACGGTCGGCCTGCCGCTCTTCGAGTCCCTGGAGATCCTCGGCAAGGAGCGCACCCTCCAGCGCATCGACGCGGCCCTGGCCAAGCTGGCCGGCTGACCCCGCCGCTGTACCCACGGGCCCGGCAGCCGCACGGCTGCCGGGCCCGTGGCGTATCCGGAGCGCTCCGCTACATTGCCGGTATGCCCGTCCGCGCCGTCCTGTGGGACCTCGACGACACCCTCTTCGACTACACCGGCTCGGACCGTGCCGGTGTGCTGCGGCACCTCCGGGACGAGGGGCTCCTCGCCGCGTACGGCGGCGAGGAGGCGGCACTGGAGCGCTGGCGGACGGTCATGGAGACCGAGTTCGCCCGCCTCCTCGCCGGCGAGGTGGGCTTCCTCGACCACCGCAGGGCACGGGCCAGGACCTTTCTGGGCGCCGCGCTCCCCGACGCCGAGGCGGACGCCTGGTTCGGCCGGTACATCGCCCATTACGAGGCGGCCTGGGCGCTCTTCCCGGATTCCGCGCCCGCACTGGAGGCACTGGCGCCGCTGGTCCGGCAGGCGGTGCTGTCCAACGCCGCCACCGCCAACCAGGAGCGCAAACTGGCCGCCCTCGGAATCCGCGGGTCCTTCGAGGCGGTGTTCTGCGCCGATGAACTGGGGTGTGCCAAGCCGGCCGCGGAGGCATTCCACGGCGCCTGTAAGGCGCTTGGCCTAACGCCCGGCGACGTCGTCCACGTCGGCGACAAGCTCGACATCGACGCGCTCGGCGCCCGGGACGCCGGGCTGACCGCCGTATGGCTCGACCGCACGGGCACGGGGGAGCGGGCCGGAGAGGAGCTGCCGACGGGGGTGCTGCGGATCGCGAGCCCGGCGGACCTCCCCGGGCTGTTGCGCGGGACTATCGGTTTTGGTGCGCCGTCCACGATCAGGTAATGTTCTTCCTGCGCCGCCCGAGAGGGCCGAAAGGCCCGGCCGGAAAGCGCAAACCAAACAAACCCCCCACCGGGGGTTGAGTTTTGGTGGGCTATGGTGTAATTGGCAGCACGACGGTTTCTGGTTCCGTTAGTCTAGGTTCGAGTCCTGGTAGCCCAGCAAGAGATCTTTCGGTCCACTGCGATCGTGTGGAAGGTTTCTTGATCGCAGTACCAGGCCCCCGTTGTGTAGCGGCCTAGCACGCCGCCCTCTCAAGGCGGTAGCGCCGGTTCGAATCCGGTCGGGGGTACAGATCCTTATCTCTCCGTCTCCTTCGGGTCGCTCCCGGATGCGACGATGCAGAGCCCACGCGACTCCGGTCGCGTGGAGGATCGCTAGGGCCCCCGTTGTGTAGCGGCCTAGCACGCCGCCCTCTCAAGGCGGTAGCGCCGGTTCGAATCCGGTCGGGGGTACTGGTCTAAACCACCATGGGCTATGGTGTAATTGGCAGCACGAGTGATTCTGGTTCATTTAGTCTAGGTTCGAGTCCTGGTAGCCCAGCGCGGTACGTGTCCTCCGGACACGTCAACTGCAGGAAAACTTGCCCCCGTTGTGTAGCGGCCTAGCACGCCGCCCTCTCAAGGCGGTAGCGCCGGTTCGAATCCGGTCGGGGGTACAAGTAGGAGAAGCCCCCCGCATCATGCGGGGGGCTTCTTCGTGTCAACCGCCGCTGCCGAAGCGCTTGTTGGGCTCCGCCGCTGCCCTCGGGCCGGCGCAGGCTCGGCAGCACCGGCTCGTAAGGCACCGGCTCGTAAGGCACCGTCAGGGCCACCGCCGCCTCCACCTGTTCCGCCGGGGTCGCGGCCTCCTCCACCAGGTCGAGAGCGGCGACGGCGAGCTGCGCCGCCCGCTGTGCACAGGGCGGCAGATGCACGGTGATGCACGGTGTCGCCGACGTGGCCGGGGCGGTGCAGTGCGGCGACGGCGGCCACGCGCGCCGTTCCGAGGCGGGAGAGCGGGTCCCGGGAGCCGTCCTCGACGGCGGCGAGGACATCCCGGGCGGTGCCGCTCACGGGCATCCGGCCGGCCTGGATCGGGACGGCGGTCTGAGTGCCGGGGTGCGGACCCGCCCCGCCCGGCCCCCGGGGGAGGCGGGACGGGGCCGCGCGGCCGCGTCAGCCGGTGCGGCGCAGGCCCTCGGAGAGGCGGGCCGCGGCGTCGATGACCGCCTGGGCGTGCATCCGGCCGGGGTGGCGGGTCAGCCGCTCGATCGGGCCGGAGACCGAGACGGCGGCCACCACGCGGTTGGAGGGGCCGCGTACGGGGGCGGAGACCGAGGCCACGCCGGGCTCGCGCTCGCCGATCGACTGGGCCCAGCCCCGGCGCCGTACGCCGGACAGGGCGGTGGCGGTGAAGCGCGCGCCCTGCAGACCGCGGTGCAGCCGCTCGGGCTCCTCCCAGGCCATCAGGATCTGGGCGGCCGAGCCGGCCTTCATGGGGAGCGTGGAGCCGACCGGGACGGTGTCCCGCAATCCGGACAGCCGCTCCGCCGCCGCCACGCAGATCCGCATATCGCCCTGCCGGCGATAGAGCTGGGCGCTCTCGCCGGTCACATCGCGTAGATGGGTGAGCACCGGGCCGGCCGTGGCCAGCAGGCGGTCCTCGCCGGCCGCCGCGGCCAGCTCGGACAGCCGCGGGCCGAGGATGAACCGGCCTTGCATGTCCCTCGCCACCATCCGGTGGTGCTCCAGTGCCACGGCCAGCCGGTGGGCCGTGGGTCGTGCAAGCCCTGTCGCCGCGACCAGCCCGGCGAGGGTGGCCGGACCGGACTCCAGGGCACTCAAAACCAGAGCTGCCTTGTCGAGAACGCCGACGCCGCTAGAGTTGTCCATGCAACGATACTCGCGTCTCACACTGTGAAACGCAAGTTCAATTTTCCGGGGAAGTCGTCAATCTGTAGGTGTGGCCCTCGACCAGGGCCCGGCGTACGGCCCGGCAAGGGGATTTCTGCGGGCATCGCGCACAGACGAGAAAGGCCGGCACTGTGGCCGGCCGGAGGGAAAGCGATGGGACGGACACTCGCGGAGAAGGTCTGGGACGACCATGTCGTCCGGCGCGCGGAAGGCGAGCCCGACCTCCTCTTCATCGATCTGCACCTGCTGCACGAGGTCACCAGCCCGCAGGCGTTCGACGGCCTCCGCAAGGCCGGCCGCCAGGTGCGCCGCACGGACCTGACCATCGCCACCGAGGACCACAACACCCCGACCCTCGACATCGACAAGCCGATCGCCGACCCGGTCTCGCGCACCCAGCTGGAGACGCTGCGCAAGAACTGTGCCGAGTTCGGCGTCCGGCTGCACCCGCTGGGCGATGTCGAGCAGGGCGTTGTCCACGTCGTGGGACCGCAGTTGGGACTGACCCAGCCCGGTACCACCGTGGTCTGCGGCGACAGTCACACCTCCACCCACGGAGCCTTCGGCGCGCTGGCGTTCGGTATCGGCACCAGCCAGGTCGAGCACGTCCTGGCCACCCAGACGCTGCCCCTGGCGCCGTTCAAGACCATGGCGATCACCATCGACGGCGAGCTGCCCGAGGATGTGACGGCCAAGGACCTCATCCTGGCGATCATCGCCAGGATCGGCACCGGCGGCGGCCAGGGCTACGTTCTGGAATACCGCGGCCAGGCCATCGAGAAACTGTCGATGGAAGCCCGGATGACCATCTGCAACATGTCCATCGAGGCGGGCGCGCGGGCGGGCATGATCGCCCCCGACAACACCACCTTCGACTACCTGCAGGGGCGCGACCACGCCCCCCGGGGCGAGGACTGGGATGCCGCGGTCGCGTACTGGAAGACGCTGCGCACCGACGACGACGCGGTCTTCGACGCCGAGGTGCACATCGACGCCTCCGCACTGGCGCCGTTCGTCACCTGGGGCACCAACCCCGGCCAGGGTGCGCCGCTTTCGGCCAGCGTCCCCGACCCGGCTTCGTACGAGGACGCCTCGGAGCGCTTCGCCGCCGAAAAGGCCCTGGAGTACATGGGATTGACGGCGGGTCAGCCGCTGCGCGAGATCGGCGTGGACACGGTCTTCGTAGGTTCGTGCACCAACGGCCGGATCGAGGACCTGCGCTCCGCGGCCTCGGTCCTGGAGGGCCGCAAGGTCGCCGACGGCGTACGGATGCTGATCGTCCCCGGCTCGGTCCGGGTCTCCCTGGAGGCCGTCGCCGAGGGGCTGGACAAGGTCTTCACCGCGGCGGGCGCCGAATGGCGGCATGCGGGCTGCTCGATGTGTCTGGGTATGAACCCCGACCAGCTGGCGCCCGGTGAGCGCTCCGCGTCCACCTCCAACCGCAACTTCGAGGGGCGGCAGGGCAAGGGCGGCCGTACGCATCTGGTCTCGCCGCAGGTCGCCGCCGCAACGGCGGTTCTCGGCCATCTGGCCTCACCGGCCGATCTGTCCGCTGCCGATGTCGCCACGCCCGCGGGAGTCTGAACCATGGAAGCTTTCACCACCCACACCGGCCGGGCCGTCCCGCTGCGCCGCAGCAATGTCGACACCGACCAGATCATCCCTGCTCACTGGCTGAAGAAGGTCACCCGCGACGGCTTCGAGGACGGGCTGTTCGAGGCCTGGCGCAAGGACGGGGAGTTCGTCCTCAACCAGGAGCGGTACCAGGGCGCCACGGTGCTGGTCGCCGGCCCCGACTTCGGTACCGGGTCCTCGCGCGAACACGCCGTCTGGGCGCTGCAGAACTACGGCTTCAAGGCCGTCATCTCCTCGCGGTTCGCGGACATCTTCCGCGGCAACTCCCTCAAGAACGGCCTGCTGACGGTGGTCCTGCCGCAGGAGACCGTGGACCGGCTCCAGCAGCTGCTGGAGGCCGATCCGGCCGCCGAGGTGACGGTCGACCTGGTCGGCAGGCAGGTACGCGCCGAGGGTGTGACCGCCGACTTCGAGCTGGACGAGAACGCCCGTTGGCGCCTGCTGGAAGGGCTGGACGACATCAGCCTCACCCTTCGGGAGGAGTCGTCCATCGTGGACTACGAGGCGAACAGGCCGTCGTTCAAGCCGCGTACTATCGAGGTCTGACCTCGGGTTTTATGGCTCAAAGCTATATTGCGTACGATGCGCCCCCTGTGCAGTTGGCAGGGGGCGCATCTGCGTGTCAAGGCGACTGTTGAGGCCCCGTGAAGCGACAACTCGGCGCAGATGGCACAATTAGCGCATGGAACGCGACGACCAACTCGAGCTCTACGGTCTCGTCGCCGACCGGCTCAAGGACGCACATACAAGAGTGCGCACACTGCAAGTCCCGGAGGGCGTACGGATGGCGCTGACCCGGAAGCTGCTCGTCATCACGGCCGCGGCTAAACACGATCTTGCGGACGCGGCAAGGCGTCTGGAGTGGTTCATGGAAGACCTCGACGAAGGTCGTTATCCCGAAGATGCGCGTGCCGACGGAAGTCCGTGAAGGTCGAGTTCGTTGCGGCACAAGGGTGATTAGCCCGTTTCGTGTTTGATTTGCGGTATATATCTGCCTAACGTGCGAAAAAGCTTGGAAACTTTCGTTCCAGCAATGTCTCCGAAGGGGAAGACGTGAACAAGGCGCAGCTCGTAGAAGCCATTGCCGACAAGCTCGGCGGCCGCCAGAACGCCGCGGACGCGGTGGACGCCGTACTGGACGCAATCGTCCGTTCAGTTGTCTCCGGCGACCGCGTTTCGGTCACCGGATTCGGCTCGTTCGAGAAGGTCGACCGTCCGGCCCGCTATGCCCGCAACCCGCAGACGGGTGAGCGCGTACGGGTCAAGAAGACCTCGGTGCCGCGCTTCCGCGCCGGTCAGGGGTTCAAGGACCTGGTGAGCGGCTCGAAGAAGCTCCCCAAGGGCGGAGAGGTCTCCGTGAAGAAGGCGCCCAAGGGCAGCCTCTCCGGTGGCACCGCCATCAAGAAGGCCGCGGCCAAGAAGGCGACGGCGAAGAAGGCCACGGCGAAGAAGGCCGCCGCGAAGAAGACGACGGCGAAGAAGGCCACCGCCACGAAGTCCGCGGCGAAGAAGACCACCACGGCCAAGAAGGCCACCGCCACGAAGTCCGCGGCGAAGAAGACCACCACGGCCAAGAAGGCCACCGCCAAGAAGGCCACGGCGAAGAAGACCGCCCCCGCGAAGAAGGCGACGGCGAAGAAGGCCCCCGCGAAGAAGGCCACCGCACGGAAGACCACCGCCAAGAAGACCACCGCGCGCAAGCGGTAATTCAGCAGCGGCGACGCCATGCGTCGGGCCGGTCTCCCTTCGGGGAGCCCGGCCCGCGGTGCGTTCGGGGCCCACCGCCGGCGCCGCTTTCGGGACCCACCCGACGCCACGGGCCCCTACGGGCGGGCGAAGGCGCCGGGGACCTGCTCGTCTAGGCTCTCTCCCATGCAGGCCACCGCGTATACATACGACTCCGAGACCCGCTCCGGCAGTGTGCTGCTGGACGACGGCACCCCGCTGCCCTTTGACGCGCCGGCCTTCGACGCCGGTGGTCTGCTGCTGCTGCGGCCCGGCCAGCGGGTCCGTATCGAGGTCACCGGCGAAGGGGACGGCCGGCATATCGCCCTGATCACGCTCCAGACGCTCTGACCTGCGGCGGCAGCAGTCGTGGTGAGCCGTCCGGCGCGTCGGGCCCCGTTGCCTCGCCACCCGCCGGAGCCGCCGCATCACCCGCCGGAGCCGTCGCACCACCCGCCGTCACCCCCGCGCCACCCGTCAGACGCGGCGCCTGGAGTGCCGTGTGCGGGCCCACGCCCAGCGCCAGCGCGGCCAGCAGATCCTCGCCGGTGTCCACGTCCCGGCGCACCGAGGGCACCCCGGGCGTGATGATCTCCCGCGCCCCGGATGCCAGGTGACGGGCCCGCGACGCACTTCCGAATGCCGGTTCCAATTCCACTCCGGAAGTCGCGGTCAGAAGTGTTGTCCCGATATCCGCGGCATCCGCGAGAAATGCACGGGGAAATAGCGAAGCGGAATGGAGCACCAGTTCCAGTTCGGCGGGGCGCAGCGCCGGAAGGTCGGCGTTCAGCGCGGCGACCGCCGCGTGGGGGCGGCGCGCCCGGACGGCGTCCGCGCCATGGGCCAGTGCCGCGTTGAGCCCCGCGGCCGGTGTGTCGGGCACGATGCGCGCTCCCAGCGCCGCCAGCCGCTCGCCGGCCAGCCGGTCATCCGTGACAACCGCCACATCCCGGACGTCCTTGCAGGCCAGCGCCGCTGCGACGGTGTCCAGGGCGAAGGCGAGGGCCAGTCTGGGCCGGAACTCCTCACCGGCGGCCCGGGAGAGCCTGCTCTTGGCCCGCACCAGCGGCTTCAGCGGCACCACCAGGCTCCAGCCCACATCCGCTCCGTCTCTTCGCATCGGCGCCATTCTCACCTGCTGCCGCCGCCCTCCGGGAGCGTCGGGGTTACGGTGTCCTCGACATAGCGGGTACCTGGGGCGACACTTGTGCGGCTGCCGGCCCGCAGCAGCTTTGCAGGTCCCACAAGGAGGGTGTCCCAGTGTCCCGCCGCAGAATCGGCTTCTGGTACCGCTTGGCCGCGGTCATCTGCAAACCGCCGCTCCTGGTTCTGTTCAAGCGGGACTGGCAGGGAATGGAGCACATTCCGGCCGACGGCGGATTTATCACCGCGGTCAACCACAACTCGTATCTTGATCCGCTCTCCTATGCGCACTATCAGTACAACACCGGGCGGGTTCCCCGATTCCTCGCCAAGGCCGGACTCTTCAAGAGCGGCTTTGTCGGCCTGATGATGCGCGGCACCGGACAGATCCCCGTCTACCGGGAAACCACCGACGCCGCGACCGCGTTCCGCGCCGCCGTCAGCGCCATCGAGAAGGGCGAATGTGTCGCCTTCTACCCCGAGGGCACCCTCACCCGCGACCCCGAGCTGTGGCCCATGCAGGGCAAGACCGGCGCCGCCCGGGTGGCATTGCTGACCAGGGCGCCGGTCATTCCCGTCGGGCAGTGGGGCGCCAATGACGCCATGCCGCCGTACGCCAAGGAAAAGAAGCTCCGTCTCCTCCCGCGCAAGACGCTGCGGGTGCAGGCGGGGCCGCCGGTCGACCTGAGCGCCTACTACGACCAGGAACCGACCGCCGAGGTGCTGCGGGCCGTCACCGAGGTCATCATGACCGCGATCACCGAGCAGCTGGCCGCCGTCCGCGGCGAGCCCGCGCCGTCCGAACCGTACGACTGGCGCAGGGCGGTCGCCCGGGAGCGCCGCGCCACCCGGGAAGCCGCCAGGGCCGCCCAGGCCGCCACCGCGGCCACGGCCCCCGCCGAACCGGCCGCCGCCGCCGAACCGGCCGTCGGCCCGCAGCAGGCCCGAAGCACCCAGCAGGCACAGGAGGATGAAAGCAAGTGACGCGCTGCGCCGTCTACGGCACGGGGTCCTGGGGTACCGCCTTCGCGATGGTGCTCGCCGACGCGGGATGCGAGGTGACCCTGTGGGGGCGCCGGACGGCCCTGGTCGACGCCATCAACAACGGCCGTACGAACCCTGACTATCTGCCGGGGGTCGAGCTCCCCGCGTCCGTACGGGCCACCACCGACCCGGCTGAGGCGGCGCGCGGCGCGGAGTTCGCGGTGCTGGCCGTGCCCGCCCAGACGCTGCGCGGCAATCTCGCCGAATGGGCGCCCCTGCTGCCCGACGGCACGGTCCTGGTCTCCCTGATGAAGGGCGTCGAACTGGGCACGGCCAAGCGCATGAGCGAGGTCATCGAGGAGGTCGCCAAGGTGCCGGCGGAGCGGGTCGCGGTGCTGACCGGCCCCAACCTCGCCAAGGAGATCGCCGCCCGCCAGCCCGCCGCGGCCGTCGTCGCGTGCGCCGACGAGGCGGTCGCCCAGCGGTTCCAGGCCGCCTGCCACACCGCGTACTTCCGCCCGTACACCAACACCGACGTGGTGGGCTGTGAACTGGGCGGCGCGGTCAAGAACGTCATCGCGCTCGCCGTCGGCATCGTCACCGGCATGGGCCTGGGCGACAACGCCAAGGCCTCCCTGATCACCCGCGGTCTGGCCGAGACCACCCGGCTCGGCCTCGCCATGGGCGCCGACGCGCACACCTTCGCCGGTCTGGCCGGCATGGGCGACCTCGTCGCCACCTGCTCCTCGCCGCTGTCGCGCAACAACACCTTCGGCACCAACCTCGGCCGCGGAATGACGCTCCAGGAGACCATCGCGGTCACCAAGCAGACCGCCGAGGGCGTCAAGTCCTGCGAATCCGTACGGGATCTGGCCCGCCGGCACGGCGTCGACATGCCGCTCACCGAGACGGTCGTGGAGATCGTCCACGAGGGCAAGCCGCCGCTGGTCGCCCTCAAGGAGCTGATGTCGCGCAGCGCCAAGTCCGAACGGCACTGAAACCGGAGCATAAGTATCCGGCCGGCGTCGAGCCGCCGGCGGCCCGCCGCCCGCGCCACCCCGGCGGGCGTCGGCGCGACGCCACCAACGGCCGCCGCAGCACTGACTCCGCGCCGGTCAGCAGGTACCCTCAACCCGATATGAGCAGCGAGACCTCCCCACACAAGCCCCGCGTCGCCGTCGTGTTCGGCGGCCGCAGCTCCGAGCACGCGATCTCCGTGCTCACGGCCGGCGCCGTGCTGCGCGCCATCGACCGCGACACGTACGACGTGCTGCCCATCGGCATCACCACCGACGGCCGCTGGGCGCTCACCGCCGACGACCCCGAGCGGATGGCCATCACGGACCGGCAGCTGCCCACCGTGAGCCAGCTCGCCGAGTCCACCGAGGGCGGCGTGGTGCTGCCCGTCGACCCCACCAACCGCGAGGTCGTCTACAGCGAACCGGGCTCGGTGCCCAAGGCGCTGGGCGAGGTCGATGTGGTCTTCCCCGTGCTGCACGGCCCCTACGGCGAGGACGGCACCCTGCAGGGCCTGCTGGAGCTGTCCGGTGTGCCCTACGTCGGCTCGGGCGTTCTGTCCTCGGCCGTCGGCCAGGACAAGGACTACATGAAGCGGGTCTTCGCCTCCTTCGGGCTGCCGGTCGGCCCGTACGAGGTCATCCGCCCGCGTGAGTGGGAAAAGGATCCTGCAGCCGCCCGCAGGAAGATCGTGGACTTCGCCGGCGAGCACGGCTGGCCGCTCTTCGTGAAGCCCGCGCGGGCCGGTTCCTCCATGGGCATCACCAAGGTCGACGGCCTCGCCGGCCTGGACGAGGCGATCGAGGAGGCCCGTCGGCACGACCCCAAGATCCTCGTGGAGTCGCTGCTGCGCGGCCGCGAGATCGAGTGCGGGGTGCTGGAGTTCGAGGACGGCCCGCGGGCCAGCGTGCCGGCCGAGATCCCGCCCGTCACCGCGCACGACTTCTACGACTTCGAGGCCAAGTACATCGACTCGGCCGACGGGATCGTGCCGGCGCCGCTGAGCGACGGGCAGACCGCGAAGGTCCAGGAGCTGGCCGTCGCGGCCTTCGAGGCGGCGTCCTGCGAGGGCCTGGTGCGCGCGGACTTCTTCCTGCAGGACAACGGCGAGTTCGTGATCAACGAGATCAACACGCTCCCCGGATTCACGCCCATCTCGATGTACCCGCGGATGTGGCAGGAGAGCGGTGTGAGCTACCCGGAGCTGATCGACCGGCTCCTGCAGGCCGCGCTGCGGCGTTCCACGGGACTGCGCTGACCACCGCCGCCCCCCGGTGGCCGGTCCGCCCTTTGAGGGGGACCGGCCCTAGACCCCTACGGGATCGGTCTTCTGCACGGCGCTCCCGAGGTCGGTGAGCACATTGACCTCGGGCGCGTATTTCCGGGGCACGGTCACCTCCACGAAGGCCTTCCGCAGCACCGTCGTGAAGCGATAGCCGTCGTCCTGCTTCTCGAAGAGCCATTCCACCCCGTTGACTTCCGCCGCGTCGGGGTTGGGGTTGTAATGTTCACTCCCGTACGTCAGGACGTCGGGCTTCGGTACCCCGCAGCGCAGTTTCACGGCAGGATCGCCCCATATGGCAGTGAAGTCGGAAACGGGCTCGGGAGTACCCCGCTTCAGCCCGTCCACGGTCTGCGGCAACTCCTTGTGGAGCGCCGTGCAGTGCCGCGCCGCCTCACCTGTGGGAGAGGGAACGGCCACGTCTTCGGACGAGGAACAGCTCACCGCGGCGAACAGCACGGTGAGCACCGGAAGGGCCAGGTACCGGCGGCGCGTAGAGATCACCCGGCCGAGGATACGGGGGACCTAGAGATGGACGACCGGGCAGGTAAGGGTGCGCGTGATGCCTTCCACTTGCTGGACCTTGGCGACCACCATGCGACCCAGCTCATCGACGGTGCCGGCCTGCGCGCGCACGATGACGTCATAGGGACCGGTCACGTCCTCGGCCTGCAGCACACCATGGATCGCGGAGATCATCTCAGCTACCGCCGAGGCCTTGCCGACCTCGGTCTGGATCAGGATGTAAGCCTGTACCACGGAACCTCCAGGGCGGCTACGAGGATCATGTGGGAAGAAGGGACGCCACGGTACCGCGTCACCGAGGGGAGCGGGGAGACCCGCGCGGTGAACACGGCAAGTACGGCACAGTCGTCAGCCACGTACGGACCGTCCGTACACATGGGAAGGGCAACAGCATGAAGGGCACCGTGGGCGAGCTGGGGGAGTTCGGGCTGATCAGGGAGCTCACCTCCCGGCTCACCACCACTCCGGCCGTACGGATCGGGCCGGGTGACGACGCCGCGGTGGTCACCGCGCCGGACCGGAGGGTGGTCGCCAGCACCGACATCCTCCTGGAGGGCCGGCACTTCAGGCGCGACTGGTCCACCGCCTACGACGTCGGCCGCAAGGCCGCCGCACAGAACCTCGCCGACATCGCGGCGATGGGCGCGGTCCCCACCGCGATCCTGCTGGGCCTGGTCGTGCCCGCCGAGCTCCCCGCGACCTGGCCGACCGAGCTGATGGACGGGCTGCGCGACGAGTGCCAGGTGGCCGGTGCCGCCGTCGTCGGCGGGGACGTCGTACGCGGCGACACCATCACCGTCGCCATCACCGCGCTCGGCGACCTGCGCAACCAGGAGCCGGTCACCCGGGCCGGCGCCCAGCCCGGCGATGTGGTCGCGGTGACCGGCTGGCTCGGCTGGTCCGCAGCCGGGCACGCCGTCCTCTCCCGCGGCTTCCGCTCGCCGCGCGCCTTCGTGGAGGCCCACCGCCGCCCCGAGCCCCCGTACCACGCGGGCCCCGCGGCCGCCGGGCTCGGCGCCACCGCCATGACGGACGTCAGCGACGGGCTGGTCGCCGACCTCGGGCACATCGCCGAGGCCAGTAAGGTCCGGATCGATCTGCGGTCCGCCGGGATCGACATCCCCTCGCAGATGTCCGACATCGGCACGGCCGTCGGCGTGGACCCGATGCAGTGGGTGCTCAACGGCGGCGAGGACCACGCGATCGTGGCCACCTTCCCGCCCGATGTGAAGCTGCCCGCCCGGTGGAAGGTCATCGGCGAGGTCCTCAACCCCTCCGCGCTGCCCCAGGTGACGGTGGACGGCGCCCCCTGGGCGAAGGCCGGCTGGGACCACTTCGGCGACAACGGGGACGCCGAACAGGTCCCGTAGGGGCACACGTCCCGTACGGGTCACAGGCGACGCCGGTCACGGGCGCCCGCAGCTCCGCCGGGTGCCGCCGAGTAGATTCGGCGGTATGCACATACCTCCACGCGTCCTGACCGTCGCCGGATCCGACTCCGGCGGCGGCGCGGGCATCCAGGCCGACCTGAAGACGATGCTGGCGCTCGGCACCCACGGCATGAGCGTGGTCACCGCCGTCACCGCCCAGAACTCCCTGGGCGTACAGGGCGCGTGGGAGCTGCCGGCCGAGGCTGTACGGGCCCAGTTCCGCAGCGTCGTCGACGACATCGGCGTGCAGGCGGTGAAGACCGGGATGCTCTCCTCGGCCGAAATCGTCGAAACCGTCGCCGAACTGCTCGCCGGGCTGCGGGTCCCGGTCGTGATCGATCCCGTAGGGGTCTCCAAGCACGGTGACGCACTGCTGGCCGCCACCGCCCTGGACGCGGTCCGCGGCGCGCTGCTGCCGACGGCCACCGTCGCCACCCCCAACCTGGACGAGGTCGCCCAGCTGACCGGTATCCGGGTCGGGGAGGAGGCCGACATGCGACGGGCGGCCGCCGCAATCCTGGACTTCGGGCCGCGTTGGGCGCTGATCAAGGGCGGCCATCTGACGGCCGGGCCCGGCGACAGCGCCGTCGATCTGCTCACCGACGGCACCGAGGAACACTGGCTGCGCGCCCCCCGGCACGACAACCGGCACACCCACGGCACCGGCTGCACCCTCGCCAGCGCGCTCGCCGCCCAGCTCGCCAAGGGGGACACCGTCCCGCAGGCCACCGCGGCGGCCAAGGACTATGTCACCGGCGCCCTCGCGGCCGGCTTCCGGCTGGGCGCCGGCATCGGCCCCGTGGACCACGGCTGGCGCCGGCGCCACGAGCACTGACCGTACGAGCCACTGACCGTACGAGCCACTGACCGTACGAGCCACTGACCGTACGAGCCACTGACCGTACGAGCGCTGACCGCACGGGCACCGTGGCGCCGCGGCCGTCCCGGGGCCGGGCGCGGCAGCCGCGGGCGCCCGGCCCCGGGAACGGCAGAAGCCGGCCCACCACGAGGGTGGACCGGCTTCACAAGCAACCGGCTGGGCTGCGCTACGGCTATGACGTCAGCGCGAGACCTTGCCGGCCTTGATGCACGAGGTGCAGGCGTTCAGCCGCTTCGGCGTGCGCCCGATCACTGCACGCACCGTCTGGATGTTGGGGTTCCAACGACGGTTGGTACGGCGATGCGAGTGCGAGACACTCTTGCCGAAGCCCGGCCCCTTGCCGCAGACGTCGCAGTTGGCAGCCACGGGTCACTCCAAAGACTTCAGATGCACTTACGGTGAAATCCCGACGAGCCGAGTGCATTGCCCTACCGGCACCGTCAGGAGAGGAATGGCCCGATCTTCATCGGGCAACCGGAGCAGCATACAACGACCGCTCCCGTAGAACGAAACTACCACGCACGCCCGGGGCCCCGCCCCGGCCCCGCCCCCGCACCGCGGCTACTGTGCGGTGCATCCCGCCACCCAGGAGGACGACGTGCCGTACCCGCTCGACGCCGCCGCGGTCCGCTCCTGGTGCGGGCTGGCACTGGAGGCGCTCGGCCGGGAACGCGAGCGGATCGACGCGATCAACGTCTACCCGGTGGCCGACGGCGACACCGGCACCAACCTCTATCTGACCCTCGAATCGGCCACCCGCGCGGTCGAGGCCGCCTTCGACGGGCACGCCTCGGCCGGCACCGCGCCCCGCCTCGCCGACGCGATCGGGGCCATGGCGCACGGCGCCCTCATCGGGGCGCGCGGCAACTCCGGCACGATCCTGGCGCAGCTGCTGCGCGGGATGACGGAGGTGCTGGCCGCCGCCGACGGCTCCGGCGACGCCCTGGGCCGGGCGCTGCGCCGGGCCGCCGCCTCGACGTACGAGGCCGTCGCCCACCCCGTGGAGGGCACCGTCCTGACGGTGGCGACCGCCGCCGCCGACGCCGCGGAGCGGGCCGCGCACGAAGCCGCCGGGGCCGCCGAGGTCGCCCGCGCCGCTCACGACGGCGCCCGGAGCGCGCTGCAGGCGACACCCGGGCAGCTTGAGGTACTGGGCAGGGCCGGGGTCGTGGACGCCGGCGGCTGCGGGCTCGTCGCGCTGCTGGGCGCGCTCGCCGATGTCCTGTCCGGGGAGGTCTCGGTGGCACCGGTCGCCGTACGGGCCGACGCCCCCCTCCCCGAGGCCGCCGGCTGCGACGTCGCGGGCCGGATGGCGGCGAACGGCTCCGGAGCCCCGGACGGGCCCGCCTTCGAGGTGCTCTACCTGCTGGAGGCCGACGACCCCGCTGTGGCGCGGCTGCGGACCCGGCTCGACGGGCTCGGCGACTGCCTGGTGGTGGTCGGCGGGGACGGTCTGTGGAACGTCCATGTCCACGCCGACGACGCGGGCGCCGCCGTGGAGGCCGGTATCGAGGCCGGCCGCCCGTACCGGATCCGCATCACGCACTTCGGCGGTGCCCGCGCCAAGGAACCGGCGATGACGGCGCGGGCCGTGGTCGCGGTGGTGCCGGGTGCCGGGCTGGCCGCACTGTGCGCGGAGGCCGGCGCGACCCCCGTCCCCGTACGTCCCGGGGAGCCGCCCGCCAGCGGTGAACTGGTGCAGGCGATCCGGCAGGCGCACGCCCGTGAGGTGATGCTGCTGCCCAACGACCACGACCTGCGGCACACTGCGGCGGCCGCCGCCGAACAGGCCCGCACCGAAGGCGTACGGGTCGCGCTCATCCCCACCCGCTCCGCGGTCCAGGGCATCGCGGCGCTGGCCGTGCACGAACCGGACCGCAGCTTCGACGAGGACGTGGTCGCGATGACCGCGGCCGCGGGCGCCACCCGCTACGCCGAGCTGGCCCGCGCCGAGCGGCAGTCGTGGACGATGGCCGGCGTCTGCCAGGCCGGGGACGTCCTCGGCCTGATCGACGGCGATGTCGCGGTGATCGGCTCCGATCTCACCGGGACCGCGATGACCGTGCTCGACCGGATGCTGTCCGCGGGCGGGGAGATGGTCACCCTGGTCCTCGGCGCGGAGGCGCCCGACGGGCTCGCCGAGCGGCTGGAGGGGTTCGTCCGCGAGCGCCATCTCGCCGTGGACACGGTCGTCTACGAGGGCGGCCAGCATGCTGCGCCGCTGCTCATCGGCGTGGAGTGAGAGCTGAGGGCCCCTCTGCGCGCGCCGGGCCGGTGAGCGCGCCCCGATTGTCACAGGTGTGGTGTGCAATAGATGCGTGGCAGCGCTCGACGAACCCCTGAAGAAGATCCTCGGTGGCACCACCGCGAAGGTGCTGGCCGAGCAACTCGGCCTGCATACGGTCGGCGATCTGTTGCACCACTATCCGCGCCGCTATGCCGAGCGCGGCGAACTGACCCGGCTCGCAGACCTCCCGCTGGACGAACATGTCACGGTCGTCGCGCAGGTCGCGGACGCCCGGGTGCTGAAATTCAACGGCGGCCGGGGCCAGCGCCTCGAAGTGACGCTCACCGACGGCAGCGGCCGGCTCCGGCTGGTCTTCTTCGGCAAGGGCATCCACAAGCCGCACAAGGACCTGCTCCCGGGACGCCGCGCGATGTTCGCCGGCAAGGTGTCCGTCTTCGCCCGCAAACTCCAGCTCGCCCACCCCGAATACGCACTCCTCGACGGTGACGCCGACGACGGGGCCGATGCGGTCAGCGCCTTCGCCGGCCAGCTCCTGCCGATCTACCCGGCCTGCCAGCAGATGGCGTCCTGGAAGATCGCCAAGGCGGTCGACGCGGTGCTGCCCAGCGCGCCGGACGCCGTCGACCCGCTCCCCGAAGCGCTCCGGGAGGGCCGGGAACTGGTCCCGCTCACCGAGGCGCTGCTCAAGATCCACCGTCCGGCGGGCAAGGCCGATATCGCCGCCGCACGGGACCGGCTGAAGTGGGACGAGGCGTTCGTCCTGCAGGTCGCGCTCGCCCGCCGCCGCCTCGCCGAGACCCAGCTCCCCGCGGTGGCCCGGACCGTGCCCCAGGACGGCATCCTCGACGCCTTCGACGCCAAGCTGCCCTTCACGCTCACCGACGGCCAGCGGAAGGTCAGCCGGGAGATCTTCGACGACCTGGCGACCGAGCACCCCATGCACCGCCTCCTGCAGGGTGAGGTGGGCTCCGGCAAGGCCCAGCCGCTCGATGCGCTGGTGCTGACGCCGCGCGGCTTTTGCCCCATGGGGGAGATGACCGTCGGCACCGAGGTCGTGGTGCCCAGCGGTGAGCTCGCCGTGGTGGACGGAGTGTTCCCGCAGGGCGAGCGGGAGGTGTGGCGGCTGGTGCTCTCGGATGGGAGCGCCGTCGAGTGCGATGACGAGCATCTGTGGATCGTCGGGAGCGGCGGTACGGATGAGCAGGTACGGACGACGCGTGAGCTGCGGGGCGATCTGCTGACCGCCGACGGCCGGCCCAAGTGGTCCATCCCGGCGGCCACCCCGGTGGACCTGGAGGGCGGTGAGGCCCGGCCGCTCGATCCCTACGGGGTGGGGAGGGCGCTGGCCGGCAACAGCGGTGACCGCCCGGCGGACCGGGTACCGGCCGCGTACCGCAACGCCCCCCTCAAGGACCGGCTGGCCGTGGTGCAGGGGCTGATGGATGCCGGCGGGAGACCCGCGGGGGCTGCCTCGGTGTACCGCGCGGCAGCCGGCCCACTGGCCGGTGACCTCGCCTGGCTGGTGCGCTCCTTGGGGGGCCGTGCCACGCTCCACCCGGTGCACGACGGCGCCTACGACGTCTCCCTGGTGTTGCCGGACGCGTATCCGCCCTTCCGCGAGAAGGCCCTCGCGCGTGCGGTGACGCGCGGGGCCGCCGCCCGTCCGGAGGACGGCACCGGCTTCCGGCGCACCATCCGTGCCATCGAGTACGCCGGCCGCAAGCCCGTCCAGTGCATCAGCGTCCGGCACCCCGGCCACGCCTATGTGACCGACCACTTCACCGTCACCCACAACACGATGGTCGCGCTGCGCGCCATGCTCGGCGTGGTCGACAGCGGCGGCCAGGCCGCGATGCTCGCGCCGACCGAGGTCCTCGCCCAGCAGCACCACCGCTCGATCACCGAGATGATGGGGGAGCTGGCCGAGGGCGGAATGCTCGGCGGCGCGGAGCGCGGCACCAAAGTGGTGCTGCTGACCGGCTCCATGGGCGCCGCCGCCCGCCGGCAGGCGCTGCTCGATCTGGTCACCGGCGAGGCCGGGATCGTCGTCGGCACCCACGCCCTGATCGAGGACAAGGTGCAGTTCCACGACCTGGGCCTGGTCGTCGTCGACGAACAGCACCGCTTCGGTGTCGAGCAGCGCGACGCGCTGCGGGGCAAGGGGCACTCCCAGCGGGAAAAGCAAACGCCGCATCTCCTGGTCATGACGGCGACCCCCATTCCGCGCACGGTCGCCATGACCGTCTTCGGCGATCTGGAGACCTCCGTCCTGGACCAACTCCCCGCCGGACGCTCGCCGATCGCCACCCATGTGGTGCCCGCCAAGGACAAGCCCCACTTCCTCGCGCGCGCCTGGGAGCGGGTCCGCGAAGAGGTGGAGGCCGGGCATCAGGGCTATGTGGTGTGCCCGCGGATCGGCGACGAGGAGGACGCGCCCAAGGGGGCGAAGCAGGCGGCGGGTTCCAAGGCCGCGGCGGCCAAGGCGAGTTCACCGGAGGAAGCGGAGGAGAAGCGGCCACCGCTCGCGGTCCTCGACATCGCCGGGCAGCTCACCGACGGGCCGCTCGCCGGGCTGCGGGTGGCGGTGCTCCACGGCCGGATGGCGCCGGACGACAAGGACGACGTGATGCGCTCCTTCGCCGCCGGCGAGCTGGATGTGCTGGTCGCGACGACGGTCATCGAGGTCGGGGTGAACGTCCCCAATGCCACCGCCATGGTGATCATGGACGCCGACCGCTTCGGCGTCTCCCAGCTGCACCAGCTGCGCGGACGGGTCGGCCGTGGCGCTGCGCCCGGCCTGTGTCTGCTGGTCAGCGAGATGCCCGAGGCCAGCCCGGCCCGCGCCCGGCTCGCGGCCGTGGCCGGCACCCTCGACGGCTTCGCACTCTCCCGTATCGACCTGGAACAGCGGCGCGAGGGCGATGTCCTCGGGCAGGCGCAGTCCGGCGTCCGCTCCTCGCTGCGGATGCTCGCGGTCATCGACGACGAGGAGGTGATCGCGGCCGCCCGTGCGGAGGCCACCGCGCTGGTCACCGCCGATCCCGAGCTGACCGGATACCCCGAGCTGCGGATCGCCCTGTCCGCTCTGCTGGACGAGGAACGGGAGCAGTATCTGGACAAGGGCTGAGTGCCGGGCCGCGTCCGGGCTGAGCGCGGGCCACGTCCCGCCGGGGCGCGACCGACGAGGGGCCGGCGAGGTCCGGGGTCCGCCATGCCTTCATGCGCCCCCGTCACGTGAGATCGATCACCGCGCCGTGCGCCTTCGGAGCGCCCCGGCCGGACGCCCGGGGCCGGCCGACGGAATATCGTGGAGGAGCGGCGAGCCTGCCCGGCTCCCGCTCACCACACCGACCACGCGCAACGTAAGGACGGGCCCATGACCCGCGTGATCGCCGGTACGGCCGGCGGCCGCCGCCTGGCCGTACCCCCGGGAAACGGCACCCGCCCGACCTCCGACCGTGCGCGCGAGGGCATGTTCTCCACCTGGGAGTCGCTCGACGGGCCGCTGGCCGGTGCCCGGGTACTCGATCTGTACGGCGGATCCGGCGCGGTCGGACTGGAGGCGCTCTCCCGCGGTGCCGCGCACGTCCTGCTGGTCGAGTCCGACGCCCGCGCCGTGCGCACCATCCGGGACAACGTCCGCGCGGTCGGCCTCCCCGGAGCCGACGTCCGGGCCGGCAAGGCCGAGCAGACCGCCGCCGTACCCGCCCCGGGCGAGCCGTACGACCTGGTCTTCCTGGACCCGCCCTACGCGGTGACCGACGCGGAGCTGTGCGAGATCCTGCTCACACTCCGTGGTCAGGGGTGGCTTGCGGAGCAGGCACTCGTCACCGTGGAGCGCAGCACCCGAGGCGGCGCCTTCCCCTGGCCGGACGGTTTTGCAGCGATCAAGGCCCGTCGCTACGGCGAGGGGACGCTTTGGTACGGTCGCGCCGCTTCGACGTCTGCCGAATCGACGTCAGTAAGCGTGTCATGACCGGATCGGAGAGCGAGGAACCCGAGTTGCGCCGCGCCGTCTGTCCGGGGTCGTTCGACCCCATCACCAATGGGCACCTGGACATCATCGCCCGTGCCTCCAAGCTGTACGACGTCGTCCATGTCGCCGTGATGATCAACCAGTCCAAGCAGGGGCTGTTCACGGTCGACGAGCGGATCGAGCTGATCCGCCGGGCCACCGCCGAGTACGGAAACGTGGAGGTCGAGGCCTTCCACGGCCTGCTCGTCGACTTCTGCAAGCAGCGCGACATCCCCGCGATCGTCAAGGGGCTGCGGGCCGTCAGCGACTTCGACTACGAGCTGCAGATGGCCCAGATGAACAACGGCCTGTCCGGAGTGGAGACCCTTTTCGTCCCCACCAACCCCACCTACAGCTTCCTCTCCTCCAGCCTCGTCAAGGAGGTCGCCGCCTGGGGCGGTGATGTCTCCCATCTGGTGCCGCCGTTCGTCCTGGAGGCCCTCACCGAGCGCCTGCGCAAGAAGGGCTGACACCGCACCGGGCGCACCGGCCCGATGCCGGACTGACGGGGCGTCAGCCGGTGTCGGGTAAAGGGCTCGTGGACGTACAGTCGTCCCGTTCCGTCGTTCCAACCCCTCAGAGAGTGGCGAGTCCAAGGTGGACGTGCAGAAGAAGCTCGACGACATCGTCGCGACCGTCGGCGGTGCCCGGTCCATGCCCATGTCGGCATCGTGCGTGGTCAACCGCGCCGAGCTGCTCGCCATGCTGGAGGAGGTGCGGGCGGCGCTCCCGGGCTCCCTCGCGCAGGCGCAGGAGCTGCTCGGCGGGCGGGAGCAGATGGTCGAGCAGGCGCGGGCCGAGGCGGAGCGGATCATCGAGACCGCGCACGCCCAGCGCGGGTCGCTGATCTCCGACACCGAGGTCGCCCGGCAGTCCCAGGACGAGGCCGACCGCATCCTTGCCGAGGCCCGCCGGGAGGCGGAGGAGATCCGCGCCGAGGCGGACGACTATGTCGACAGCAAGCTCGCCAACTTCGAGGTCGTGCTCACCAAGACCATCGGGTCCGTCGACCGCGGCCGCGAGAAGCTGCTCGGCCGCGGCCCCGGGCTCGACGAGCAGGGGTACGAGGACACCGAGGCCCCGGAGCGCAGCGCCGACCCGGAGACCCTCCGCCGGCGCGCCGACGCCTATGTGGACGCCAAGTTCGGGGCCTTCCAGGCCGTGCTGACCAAGACGCTGGAGGCGGTCGGCCGGGGCCGCGACAAGCTCCAGGGCGCCCAGGCGATCGACGAGTTGGCCGCCCACCTGGCGGCGCAGGGCGATCCGCAGTCCGGGCACCAGGCCGACGCCGAATACCTGGCCGGCCTCGCGGGCGTCGGTGCCGACCAGCAGCCGCAGCCGCCCCAGGCACCCCCGATGCCTCAGGCGCCCCCCGTGCCCCAGGTGCAACCCCAGCCCCAGGAGCAGCAGCCCCTCCAGCCCCAGTTCCAGGAGCCGGGCTACTACACCGACCCGGCGGTCTACCAGCAGCAGGACGTCTACGGCTATCAGCAGCCGCAGGAGGTCCCGTACGCCCAGCACCAGGACCCGTACGGCTACGACTGGCAGCAGCAGGCCCAGCAGCAGGGCTACGACCCGAACGCCTACCTCCCGCAGCAGATGCCCCAGCAGCCCCAGCAGGGGCATCCCGCGCAGCCCGGTGCCCTGGACGAGACCAGCCTCTTCGACACCAGCATGATCGACCTGGACCAGCTCCGGGCGTACGAGGAGGGGCGCCAGTAGGCGGCCCCGATCGCGGGCCGGGGGACGAGCCGGAGCGGATTGGGCCTATCGGGGCCCGTCCAGTATCCTGGCTCTTCGGTCGCGCGTATCTCCGCGATCTCTGCTGCCCGGATCCTGTACAGCAGGAATACGGACGGCACGTAAACCCCGTAGAAAGCAGGAAGCCATCAACGCCCGCCTCGACCACCGTTCCCCTCTCGTGTTCGATACGCGCGAGCTGGGCCGGCGTCCCGGTGCGCTCAAGAGGGTCTCCCGCTCCGCCGAGGCCCCCCGGGACCTCGGCAATGAGGTCATCGGTGCACCCGTGGGCGCACCGGTCGAGCTCGACCTCCGCCTGGAGTCGGTCATGGACGGGGTACTTGTCACAGGTACCGCCCGTGCAACCGTCAAGGGGGAGTGCGTAAGGTGTCTGGAGCCGCTGGAGCGAGAGCTCGACGCGGATTTCCAGGAGATGTTCGCCTACCCCGACGCCGATGCCAGGGTCCATCAGGACGCCGGCGACGACGCCGAGGACGAGGAGGACACCCTCTTCCTCGAGGACGACCTGTTCGACCTCGAACCCGTGCTGCGTGACGCGGTGGTGCTTGCACTGCCGATGCAGCCGGTGTGCCAGGACGACTGCCCCGGTCTGTGCTCCGATTGCGGAGTGCGGCTGGCGGACGACCCGGACCACCACCACGACGCCGTCGACATCCGTTGGGCGGCACTGCAGGGACTCGCCGGGACCGTCAAGGACGGCGAGAAGGACAACATGGGCGGCGCCGAAGTGGGCGTCGACGAGAAGCAGGAGAAGTAGCCGTGGCTGTTCCGAAGCGGAAGATGTCGCGCAGCAACACGCGCCACCGCCGGTCGCAGTGGAAGGCTGCGGTCCCCACCCTGGTGGCGTGCGAGCGCTGCCACGAGCCGAAGCAGCAGCACATCGCGTGCCCGAGCTGCGGCACCTACAACAAGCGCCAGGTCCTCGAGGTCTGAGCGGCTGGTGACAGGCACTGTGTCCAGCCCTAAAAAGGCAGAAGACGCCGATTCGACTTCCCGCAAACGCGGGGATGAACCGACTCCGGCGGACACGGCCTCGTCCCACACGCTTCTGGAAGGGCGGCTCGGGTACCAGCTCGAGTCCGCCCTTCTGGTGCGTGCGCTGACGCACCGCTCGTACGCATACGAGAACGGCGGTCTGCCCACCAACGAGCGGCTCGAATTCCTCGGGGATTCGGTGCTCGGCCTGGTGGTCACGGACACGCTGTACCGCATCCACCCCGATCTCCCGGAAGGCCAGCTGGCCAAGCTCCGGGCCGCGGTGGTCAACTCGCGTGCGCTTGCCGAGGTGGGCCGCGGCCTCGACCTCGGCGCCTTCATCCGCCTCGGACGGGGCGAAGAGGGCACGGGCGGCCGGGACAAGGCATCCATCCTCGCCGACACCCTTGAAGCGGTGATCGGCGCCGTCTATCTCGACCAGGGCCTCGACGCGGCCGGCGAGCTGGTGCACCGGCTCTTCGACCCGCTCATCGAGAAGTCCTCCAGCCTGGGCGCGGGCCTGGACTGGAAGACCAGCCTCCAGGAACTCACCGCGACCGAAGGTCTCGGCGTTCCGGAGTACCTGGTCACCGAGACCGGCCCGGACCACGAGAAGACCTTTACTGCTGCCGCCCGCGTCGGTGGTGTCTCGTACGGCACCGGCACCGGCCGCAGCAAGAAGGAAGCCGAGCAGCAGGCGGCCGAGTCCGCGTGGCGCGAGATCCGCGCCGCGGCGGACGAGGCGGCCAAGGTGGCCGAGGCGGACAAGGCGGCAGAGACCGCCGAGCCTGCCGAGACCACCCAAGAAGACACCGCCGGTTAGCCGTACGGCGTGCGCCCCTGTGGCGCGATGCCGTCACCCCCCGTTGCGCTTCGGCGCACCGGGGGTCCTTCTTTTGCCGGGCCCCGGTGCCGGACCGGCCCGCGCCACAGGCGATGTGGGGCAGTTCCCCGGGCATCTGCTCCGGCTCGGCGGACCTCGTGAGCCATCGCATCCCGCTCGGCCGTCGGAGCGGCCCAATTGCGGTGCGACCGGGGCGAGATGGCGGCGGGCGTCTCCTGCCGGGGCACCGGGCGGGCCCGTGGGGCGGCCGCGGAGGGGAGAGGTACGCTGCGGCTGTCGTTCCCCAGCCGTCCCGAGGAGTCCCGTGCCCGAGTTGCCCGAGGTCGAGGTCGTACGCCGCGGACTGGAGCGCTGGGTCAGCGGCCGTACGGTCGACGATGTCGAGGTGCGGCATCCGCGCGCGATCCGCCGGCACACGGCCGGTGCGGCCGACTTCGCGGCCCGGCTCAAGGGCCTGCAACTCGGTGTGGCGTGCCGGCGCGGCAAGTACCTCTGGCTCCCGGTCACCGGCGGCGGCCCGGCCGCACAGACCGCCGCCGAAGGCCTCACCCCGAGGGTCACGCCCTCCGTCACCCACGGCCTGGCGATCCTCGCCCACCTCGGGATGAGCGGCCAGCTGCTGGTCCAGCCGCAGGACGCCCCGGACGAGAAGCACCTGCGGATCCGCCTCCGCTTCGCCGACTCCCTCGGCACCGAACTCCGCTTCGTCGACCAGCGCACCTTCGGCGGCCTCTCGCTGCACGACACCGTCCCCGGCGACACCGACCACCTTCCCGACGTCATCGCCCATATCGCCCGCGACCCGCTCGACCCCTCCTTCGACGACGCCGCCTTCCATGACGCGCTGCGCCGCCGCCGGACCACCGTCAAGCGGGCGCTGCTCGACCAGACGCTGATCAGCGGCGTCGGCAACATCTACGCGGACGAGGCGCTGTGGCGCAGCAAGCTCCACTACGAGCGGCCCACCGCGACCTTCACCCGCCCCCGCACCGCCGAACTGCTCGGCCACGTACGGGACGTGATGAATGCGGCGCTCGCCGTCGGCGGCACCAGCTTCGACAGCCTCTACGTCAACGTCAACGGTGAGTCCGGCTACTTCGACCGCTCCCTGGACGCCTACGGCCGTGAGGACGAACCCTGCCGCCGCTGCGGCACCCCGATCCGCCGCCGTCCCTGGATGAACCGCTCCAGTTACTTCTGCCCCCGTTGCCAGCGGCCGCCGCGCGGCTGAGCGCGCCGTGGCCCTACGGCCGCGGGTTCAGCCCGCGGCGTGCCGTGCGTCATAGCGCTCCCGCGCCTGGAGCACCTGTGGCATCTTCTCCTCCACCAGGCTGATCAGCAGCTGGAGTTGACGGGCGACCTGATGGCCCAGCGGTGTCAGCGCGTAATCCACCCGAGGCGGGTTGGTCTGCTGTGCCTCGCGGTGGACGAGGCCGTCCCGTTCCAGCGCGTGCAGGGTCTGGGCCAGCATCTTTTCGCTCACTCCTTCGACCCGGCGCCGTAGTTCGTTGAAGCGGAAGGTGCCGTCCAGCAGCCCGCCCAGCGTCAGGCTGCCCCACCGGTCGGTGACGTGCTTGAGCGCCTCACGGGACGGACAGTCGCGCGCGAAGACATCGAAGGCCAAGTCGTCCGTACAGCCGGTGGTGGGCTCGTCGGCTGTCTCGGCAGTGTTCTCGGTCGCCATAGCGGACACCATACTCCCGCGCAGCGCTAACTCACGGGTTGCGCTTTCAAAAAGTTAGTGCTTCTCTTTCTCTCATCGCATCCGACGTTCCCGGGTGCCGACCGCCCCGGGATGCCGTGACCCTGAGGAGAAACCGCCATGACCAGCCCCGCCCTGCCTGCCCCCGTCGTCTCCGTCGCGTACCACTCCGGCTTCGGCCACACCGCCGTGCTGGCCGAGGCGGTCCGCGCCGCTGCCACCGAGGCGGGGGCCACCGTCCACCTGATCAAGGTCGACGGGATCACCGAAGCCCAGTGGGAGCTGCTCGACGCCTCCGACGCGATCGTCTTCGGTTCGCCGACCTACATGGGGACGGCCTCCGGCGCGTTCCACACCTTCGCCGAGGCGACCTCCAAGCGCTGGGCGACCCGCGCCTGGCAGGACAAGCTCGCGGCCGGCTTCACCAACTCCGCCTCCAAGAGCGGGGACAAGCTGCACACCCTGCAGTTCTTCACCGTGCTCGCCGCCCAGCACGGCATGAGCTGGGTCGGCCTCAACCTGCTCCCCGGCTGGAACTCCTCCACCGCCTCGGAGAACGACCTCAACCGGCTCGGCTTCTTCCTGGGGGCTGGCGCCCAGTCCGACAACGACCAGGGCGCCGAAGGCGTCCACAAGGCCGACATCGCCACGGCCGGGCACCTCGGCCGCCGCATCGCCGAGCAGGCCTGTATCTTCGCCGCGGGCCGGGCCGCGCTCGCTGTCTGACCTCGCTGTCCGGCCGGTGCGCCAGGGACCGGGCCCTGCGGGTTCCCTACGTGGGCTCCCTGCCCGGGTCCCCTACGCGGGTCCCCTGCACGAGACGCCCGCGTCCGGGGGCCGCGGCACCCGGACGTGCCGGGCCGGCTCAGAAGCCGAAGTCCTGCGTCCACCACGGGCCGCCCGGCCCGAAGTGGGCGCCGACGCCGAGGGTCTTGTACTCGCAGTTGAGGATGTTGGCACGGTGGCCGGGGCTGTTCATCCAGGAATCCATCACGGCCTCGGCGGTGGCCTGGCCGCGGGCTATGTTCTCGCCGCCCAGGCCGGTGATCCCCGCAGCGCGTGCCCGGTCCCACGGCGTGTCGCCGTCCGGGTCGGTGTGGCCGAAGAAGCCGCGCCGGGCCATGTCGTCACTGAATTGCCGGGCGAGACCGGCCAATTCCCGGTCCGCCGTCACGGGGGAGCAGCCGGCCTGGGCGCGCTCCTGGTTGACCAGGGACAGGATCTGGGCCTCGGCGGACGACCGGGTGCCGGGTGTCTTCGACGGGGCCGCGCTGCGTACGGGCGCCGCCGAGGACGGCCGGCCGGCGGGCTTGGCTGTCCCCGGCGAACCGGTCTTCGCCGGGGAGGGTTCGGCCGGCCGGTGCGGGGCGGGCGTCGTGGCGGGGGCGGTGGGGGAGCCGGAATGGCCGGTGCCGGTGCCGGGGGCGGTGGGGCGGGCGGCGCCGCGGCTCGCCGTTTCCGTGGCACGGTCGGCCGGTGTCGCCGACGCACCGCCCAGTGGTCCGGTGGCCTCCGGCAGCGCGCCGGCCCGGACGCGGTCACCGGGGTTGCCGCTCGTTCCCTCGTCGAACTGGCCGTGGCCGGGGATCAGTCCGGAGGCGACCGCCACCGCTCCCATCGCCATCGCCGCGGAGGCGCCGAGCAGTCCGGTGCGGACGGGCGCCATGCCGCGGCGCGGGGCCGCGCGGTGTCCGCGACGCCTGGCCGCGGCCGACGCGCCGGGCCCCTGGGCCGTCGGTGCGTCAACAGCCCCCGCGCCGGGGGCTTCGGGGGCTGGGGGAGCAGAGCGTCGATGGCGGCCCATCCGCTGTCTTCCTTCCCCCGGTGCGAGCACCGGTTCCACTGGAGCGGCTACCGCCGCAGAGCTTCCCAGGCGTCAAGATGGCTCACCCGTAAGAGTGGGCCTCGCTTGTCGGGGGACTGTACGCCATGGTGCAAGGGGCAGAAGTGACCGCTGAGCAATTGGCCGGTTAACGTGCACACATGAACGAAGATGTCCGTGTGACCGCCTGGGTGCGTGGTCAGGTCCAAGGCGTCGGGTTCCGTTGGTTCACCCGGGCCAACGCCCTTCGCATCGGCGAACTCGCCGGATTTGCCGTCAATCTCGGTGACGGTCGCGTCCAGGTGGTCGCCGAGGGCCCGAAGGGGCGCTGCGATGCGCTGCTGGAGTGGCTCCGTACCGGAGACACGCCCGGACGGGTCGACGGAGTCACTGAGATATGGGACACGCCCCGCGGTGGTTACGACGGCTTCGAGATCCGCTGAGCGAGGCCGCCGAAACCGTCCGTACAGCCGTCACAGGTGATCTTGCGGATGCGTCTTTGTCAGCTGCTTACGGGAGATAAGGCCTGGTGGTTGCCAACTCGGCCGACCCGTGCAAGGCTGCCGCTGTACGGATGATCTCCACGCCCCCGCGGGACCTTTCTGGGGAGTCGGCGCAGCGCCCTCGCGGCCGCGCACTCTCAGGTGCCCGAGGATACGGGGTGTGATCGTGTTGACCGTCAAACCGTTTGGTGAGACTCTGGAATCCCCGCGCACCTTAGCTGTTTGGCATTGAGCACACCACAGAATGACAAGCACCGCGGGTGCGAATCCCTCACGACCCACACCGCTTCGGTCGGTCACTCATTGTGGAGGACCATCCATCATGGCAAAGGCGCTTCTCGGTTACGTCGGCGGCTCCGACCCCCGAGTCCTCTCCGAGATGCGACGGCTTCAGCAGCGCGTCCAAGACCTTGAATCCGAACTTATTCGGATGCAGGCCGAAAACGACATGCTGTCCGCTGCCGCACGTCACGACGACTCGATGCTCGACCTCGACGTACCCCAGGCGGAGCCCGCGCTCACCTGACCTCAACCCAAGGGCCGGTAGGGCTGCTCGCCAGCCGCTTGAGGACCGCTCTCTTCAAGATCTGCAAGGGACGCTTCGGCGTCCCTTCGTCGTTTCCCGGCTCTGCGTTCTCCGGCCCCTTTGCGGACCATAAGGCCACTTCAGCCGCGGCGCCCCTCCCTTACCGCATGATGTGCCCTGCGCTTTCGTCAATGAAACCGAAAATGAACGGTGCGGTATACCCGGGGGCTGTACGGGGCCGGTGACCGCCGCCGGAATGTTGGGGTCGTCCGCCGAGGGGCGGCCGGTAGAGTCCAATGGCGTGCATCTCAAGAGTTTGACCCTGCGAGGTTTCAAGTCCTTCGCCTCCGCCACGACGCTGCGGTTCGAGCCCGGCATCACCTGTGTCGTGGGCCCCAACGGCTCCGGCAAGTCCAATGTCGTGGACGCGCTGTCCTGGGTCATGGGCGAGCAGGGCGCCAAGTCGCTGCGCGGCGGGAAGATGGAGGACGTCATCTTCGCCGGGACGACCGGGCGGCCGCCGCTCGGCCGCGCCGAGGTCTCGCTCACCATCGACAACTCCGACGGTGCACTGCCGATCGAGTACGCCGAAGTCACCCTCACCCGGATCATGTTCCGCAATGGCGGCAGCGAGTACCAGATCAACGGTGACACCTGCCGGCTGCTGGATATCCAGGAACTGCTCTCCGATTCCGGTATCGGCCGGGAGATGCACGTCATCGTCGGGCAGGGCCAGCTCGACTCCGTGCTGCACGCCGATCCGATGGGGCGCCGGGCCTTCATCGAGGAGGCGGCCGGTGTTCTGAAGCATCGCAAGCGCAAGGAAAAGGCGCTGCGGAAGCTGGAGGCGATGAAGGCCAACCTCGCCCGCGTCCAGGATCTGACCGATGAGCTGCGGCGCCAGCTCAAACCGCTGGGGCGGCAGGCCGCGGTCGCCCGGCGGGCCGCCGTCATCCAGGCGGACCTGCGCGACGCCCGGCTGCGGCTGCTCGCCGACGACCTCGTCACCCTGCGCCGGGCGCTGCGCGCCGAGATCGCGGACGAGGCGGCGCTCAAGGAGCGCAAGGAGGCTGCCGAGGCCCGGCTGCGCGCCGCCCAGCAGCGCGAGGCGGCGCTGGAGGAGGACGTCCGTACGCTGACGCCGCGGGTGCAGCGCGCACAGCAGACCTGGTACGAGCTCTCCCGGCTTGCGGAGCGGGTGCGCGGCACGGTCTCGCTCGCCGAGGCGCGGGTCAAGAGCGCCACGGCGGCCCCGCCGGAGGAGCGGCACGGGCGCGACCCCGAGGACATGGAGCGCGAGGCCGCCCGGATCCGCGAGCAGGAGGCGGAGTTGACGGCCGCCCTGGAGGCGGCGAGCCGGGCGCTGGAGGACACCGTCGAACACCGTGCCGCGCTGGAGCGGCAGTTGGCGGACGAGGAGCGGCGGCTGCGGGACGTGGCTCGGGCCATCGCCGACCGCCGCGAGGGACTGGCCCGGCTGAGCGGACAGGTCACGGCCGCCCGCGGCCGGGCCGCCTCGGCGCAGGCGGAGATCGGCCGGCTGGCCGAGGCCAGGGACGACGCCCGGCGCCGGGCGGCCACCGCCCAGGAGGAGTACGAGCAGCTCAAGGCAGAGGTCGACGGGCTGGACGCGAACGACGAGGAGATCGCCGAGCGGCACGAGGCGGCCCGCCGGGAGCTGGCGGAGGCGGAGTCCGCGCTGTCCGCCGCCCGTGAGGCGCTGACCACGGCCGAGCGCAGCCGGGCCGCGACCGCCGCCCGGCATGACGCGCTGGCCCTCGGGCTGCGCCGCAAGGACGGCACCGGTGCGCTGCTGGCCGCCGCGGACCAGCTCACCGGTCTGCTCGGCCCGGCGGCGGAACTGCTGACCGTCACCCCCGGCTACGAGATCCCGGTGGCGGCCGCCCTCGGCGTGGCCGCGGACGCCCTCGCCGTCACCGACCCGGGCACCGCCGCCGAGGCCATCCGGCTGCTGCGCACACAGGACGCGGGGCGGGCGGCGATGGTGCTGGGGAGCAGCGGGGGCCGGCGCGGCGCCGGGCTGGTGCCTGCGCCCGTGCGGGCCGTGGAGGCGGTGGAGTCCGCGGGGGCGGTGCGGGCTGCGGAGGCCGTGGATGCCGTCGATGCGGTGGAGGCTGCTGCGGCTGTCCGGGTGCCGGGGCGGCGTGAGGCCGACGGGGACTGCGGCGTTCATGAGGCTGATGCGGTACATGGGGCCAGCAGGGCCGGCGGGGCCAGCAGGGCCAAGGGGGGAACTCGGACGGCTGAGGGCACCGACGGGGACGTAACCGGCGCCCGCGAGGGTACGGCCGTGGCGCCGGATGCCCACGGGCCGGCCGGGCACCGTGTCCCCGCGCCCCGTCCGGAGCCCGTACCTGCGGATGAACTGGTACGGGGACCGGCGGAGTTGACGGCCGCCGTGGCCCGGCTGCTGCGGGATGTCGTGGTGGTCGGGACGCTGGAGGACGCCGAGGAGCTGGTGGCCGAGCGGCCGGAGCTGACGGCCGTGACCGGTGCGGGCGATCTGCTCGGGGCGCACTTCGCACAGGGCGGCTCCGCCGGTGCGCCGAGCCTGCTGGAGGTACAGGCATCCGTCGACGAGGCGGCGGCCGAGCTGGAGGAGCTGGCGGCGCGCTGCGCGGAGCTGACGCGGGCGCAGCGGTCCGCGGCGGAGCGTCGTACGGAGTGTGCCGCGCTGGTCGAGGAGCTGGCCGAGCGGCGGCGGGCGGCGGACCGCGAGAAGTCGAAGGTCGCCGGGGACCTGGGCCGGCTCGGCGGGCAGGCACGGGCGGCGGCGGGCGAGGCCGAGCGGTCCGGCGCGGCGGCTGCCAAGGCCGAGGAGGCGTTGCTGCGGGCCACCGAGGAGGCCGAGGAGCTGGCCGGGCGTCTTGCGGTGGCCGAGGAGGAACCGGGGGCCGGCGACGAGGAGCCCGATACGTCCGTACGGGACCGGCTGGCCGCCGACGGTGCCAATGCGCGGCAGACCGAGATGGAGGCCCGGCTCCAGGCGCGTACGCACGAGGAGCGGGTGAAGGCGCTCGCCGGGCGGGCGGATGCGCTCGACCGGGGGGCGCGCGCCGAGCGCGAGGCACGGGTACGGGCCGAGCGGCGGCGCGAGCGGCTGCGGCACGAGGCGGAGGTGGCCGGGGCGGTCACCGCCGGTGCCCGGCAACTGCTGGCGCATGTCGAAGTGTCGGCGGTACGCGCCGAGGAGGAGCGGAGCGCGGCGGAGCGGGCCAAGGCCGAGCGGGAGCAGGCGCTGGTGGCCGAGCGCAACCAGGGCCGGGAAGTGAAGTCCGAGCTGGACAAGCTGACGGACTCGATGCACCGCGGCGAGGTGCTGGGCGCGGAGAAGCGGCTGCGGATCGAGCAGCTGGAGACCAAGGCGCTGGAGGAGCTGGGGGTGGAGCCGGCCGGACTGATGTCCGAGTACGGCCCCGGACAGCTCGTCCCGCCCTCGCCGGCCGCCGACGGCGAGGCGCTCCCCGACGATCCGGAGCATCCGCGCAACCAGCCGGTGCCCTATGTACGGGCCGAGCAGGAGAAGCGGCTCAAGGCCGCCGAGCGGGCGTACCAGCAGCTCGGGAAGGTGAATCCGCTGGCGTTGGAGGAGTTCGCGGCGCTGGAGGAACGGCACCGGTTCCTGAGCGAGCAGCTTGAAGACTTGAAGAAGACCCGGACCGACCTGATGCAGGTGGTCAAGGAGGTCGACGAGCGGGTGGAGCAGGTCTTCACGCAGGCGTACCAGGACACGGCCCGCGAGTTCGAGGGCGTCTTCGCGCGGCTCTTCCCCGGCGGCGAGGGACGGCTGGTGCTGACCGATCCGGACGACATGCTGGCGACCGGTGTGGACGTGGAGGCGCGTCCCCCGGGGAAGAAGGTCAAGCGGCTGTCGCTGTTGTCGGGTGGTGAGCGCTCGCTGACCGCCGTGGCGCTGCTGGTGTCGATCTTCAAGGCGCGGCCCAGCCCGTTCTATGTGATGGACGAGGTCGAAGCCGCCTTGGACGACACCAATCTGCAGCGGCTGATCGGGATCATGGAGGAGCTGCAGGAGAGCTCGCAGCTGATCGTGATCACGCATCAGAAGCGGACGATGGAGGTCGCGGACGCGCTCTACGGGGTATCGATGCAGGGTGACGGCGTATCGAAGGTCATCAGCCAGCGGCTGCACTGAGCGCGGGGGCACGGCCCGTACCGAGCGCGCGAGCACGGCCCGTACCCACGACGGCCGCGGGCCGATACCGGCCTTCTTCGGCAGGTGCGGCGGCACTCCCCGGGCCGATATCGGTCGCGCTGAGTGTCCGACACTCCATCAGTTCACAACTTGAATGAACTGCCTCTCGGGTGACCGAGAAACAAATTCATTCCGCCCTATTGACTTCGAAACTTGAAGGCATAGTCTCTGCAACGTTGCTTTTACCTTCAAGTGGTGGGTGCCCCCAACCTATGCACCACTTGAAGGGCCAGCCCCCTAACCCGGCAGCGCAGCCGGGCCACTGGAGTTCACGTTGACCAGCACCGCGCAGCCGACGGGTTCGGAAGGCCGTAAGGCCCATCCCGAGCATCTCGGCCATGTCATCTTCATCACCGCGGCTGCCGCGATGGGCGGCTTTCTCTTCGGCTATGACAGCTCCGTCATCAACGGCGCCGTCGAGGCGATCCGCGACCGTTACGACGTCGGGTCCGCCGTACTCGCGCAGGTGATCGCCATCGCGCTGATCGGCTGTGCCATCGGCGCCGCCACCGCAGGCCGGATCGCGGACCGGATAGGCCGCATCCGCGTGATGCAGATCTCCGCGGTGCTGTTCACCATCAGCGCGGTCGGCTCCGCTTTGCCGTTCGCCCTCTGGGACCTGGCCTTCTGGCGGATCATCGGCGGTTTCGCGATCGGTATGGCCTCGGTCATCGGCCCGGCCTACATCGCCGAGGTCTCGCCGTCCGCCTACCGCGGCCGTCTCGGCTCGTTCCAGCAGGCCGCGATCGTCGTCGGCATCGCCATTTCCCAGCTCGTCAACTGGGGCATCCTCAACCTCGCCGACGGCAAGCAGCGCGGCGTCATCGCCGGCCTGGAGGCCTGGCAGTGGATGCTCGGCGTGATGGTCGTCCCGGCCGTCCTCTACGGCCTGCTCTCCTTCGCGATCCCCGAGTCGCCGCGCTACCTGATCTCCGTCGGCAAGATCTCCCATGCCCATGAGGTGCTCGCCGAGGTCGAGGGGCACACCGTGGACCTCGACAAGCGGGTCACGGAGATCCAGGACGCGATGCGCCGCGAGCACAAGGCGTCGTTCAAGGACCTGCTCGGCGGCAGGTTCGCCTTCCTGCCGATCGTCTGGGTCGGTATCGGACTGTCGGTCTTCCAGCAGCTGGTCGGCATCAACGTCGCGTTCTACTACTCCTCGGCGCTGTGGCAGTCCGTCGGCATCAACCCGAGCGCCTCGTTCTTCTACAGCTTCACGACGTCGATCATCAACATCATCGGCACCGTGATCGCGATGATCTTCGTCGACAGGATCGGCCGCCGCCCGCTGGCGCTGATCGGCTCGGCCGGTATGGCCATCGCGCTCGCCCTGGAGGCGTGGGCCTTCTCCGCCAAGACCGCGGCCGGCACCCTGCCGGCCACCGAAGGCACCGTGGCCCTGATCGCCGCCCATGTCTTCGTGCTCTTCTTCGCGCTCTCCTGGGGCGTCGTGGTCTGGGTCTTCCTGGGCGAGATGTTCCCGAACAAGATCCGCGCCGCCGCGCTGGGCGTCGCCGCCTGTGCGCAGTGGATCGCCAACTGGGCCATCACAGCCAGCTTCCCGAGCCTCTCGGACTGGAACCTCTCGGGTACGTACGTCATCTACGCGGTCTTCGCCCTGCTCTCGATCCCCTTCGTGCTGAGGTACGTCAAGGAGACCAAGGGCAAGGCGTTGGAGGAGATGGGCTAACCCCCCGCCAGTCCTTCTCCTCAGCACTGGGTACTGCCCCGGGTCATCAGGGACCCCGGGCAGTACCCGTTTTTTGTCTGCTTTTGTCTGCGCGGTCCACGTACCACAGTCGGCGGCGGGCTGTGTGTGGTGCGTCTTCCCCCCGGAAGGCTGACCCGCCCGGCCGTCACTCCTTGAGGCCGGTAAGCACCCGCTCGGCGAACAGATGGAGGCAGCGCCAGCCCTCATCGACGGGCATCCCGCCGCACAGCGGATGCAGGATCAGCGAACCCTGGCTGCCCGCCTGCCGGGCGGCTTCGAGGCACTCGTCCGGGGTGACGATGCGGTAGACGCCCTCCTTGCGCAGTGCCGCGACGTCCTGGGCGGACGAGCGCACCGCGGAGCGGATCCCGGCGGACTGCCAGGAGGCGTACAGCCGGGCCTCGTGCAGCAGATGGCGGCCGTACTCGGCCCAGGTGCGGTCCGGATCCTCGGAGACGTGGAGGAACGAGGTCCGTTCGGGCGGCTGCAGCACCCAGCCGTCGGTGCCGAAGGCGGTGCGCTGCTCGTGGTAGTAGGTCTCCAGCTCAGGGAGGTGTGCGCTGGGGAAGAGGGGGAGCCCCAGCCGGGCCGCGCGGCGGGCCGCGGCCCGTGAGCTGCCGCCGATCAGCAGCAGCGGGTGCGGCCGGGTGTACGGGCGGGGCGTGACCTGGACGGTGCGCCCCCGGTAGGCGAACGGTTCGCCGGTCCAGGCGTTCAGCAGGGTCTCCAGCACCTCGTCCTGGAGTGCGCCACGGCCCGGCCAGTCCTTCCCGTGCGCCGCGTACTCCTCGGGCCGGTAGCCGAGGCCGGCGACGGTGACCAGCCGGCCGCCGCTGAGGAGGTCGAGCGAGGCGAGGTCCTCGGCCAGCCGCAGGGGATCGTGCAGCGGGGTGATCAGCGCGGAGACCGTGACGCCGATGCGGCGGGTGGCGCCGAAGACGGCGCCCGCGAAGGTGAGCGGGGAGGGCATCCAGCCGTTCGTGGTGGCGTGGTGCTCCTCGGTCTGGACCATGGTGAAGCCGCGGTCGTCGGCGAACGCGGCCATCTCGACGGCGGCCCGGTAGCGGGCGGACAGCGTGGCGGGCGTGGGCTCGGGGTCGACGAGGTTGATGCGCAGGACGGTGACGGGCAGGTCAGGAAGGCCGGACAGGGCAGACATGGCTAACGTCCCCTTCGCCAGGGCGGTTGGCGAAGGGGACGTTAGCTGACGTTGCGTCAGATCGCTAGAGAGGGGATCCGGTCCCGGTCCGCGGGGCGGAGCCGGGTCAGCCCACCTCGGCCGGCTGCCGGTCCTCGGCCGCGCGGCCGGGGCCGTCCGCCGGGACGGACTCCCGGGGCGTCGGCAGGACGGCGAAGACCACCGCGGCGATCGCGATCGTGGCCGCCCAGCCCAGGCCGTTCTCGCCGATCCAGGTGGTGGCCAGCGGGCCGGTGAACCACTGGACCTTGGTGAAGCACAGCCCCGCGGCCAGCGCGACGGCCCAGGCCGTCATGGCCTGCCAGCAGAAGCCGCCGGTGTACCAGTAGCGGCTGGTGCGGCCGGTGTTCATCAGGCTGTCGGCGTCATAGCGCACCGCCAGCTTGCGCCGGCGGGCCATGTCGATGCCGTAGACGCCGATCCAGGCGGAGAAGGAGACCGCGAGCAGCGTCAGGAAGGCGATGAACTGGCCGATGAAGTCCTTGGCCACCAGCATCATGAACAGGCCGCCGACCAGGCTGATGACGGCATTGATGCTGACCGCGAGGGCACGCGGCAGCTTGACGCCCATGGTCTGGGCGGTGAAGCCCGCGGAGTACATCGACAGGCTGTTGATCAGCACCATGCCGACCAGCGCGGTGACCAGGTACGGCACCGCGAGCCAGGACGGCAGGATGGTGCCGAGGAACGACATCGGGTCGGTGTTCTGCCCGGCCAGCTTCGGGCTGGAGACGGCCATCACGCCGCCCATCAGCACCATCGGCAGCAGCACCAGGGCCGCACCGGAGACGGTGGTGCCGACGATCTTCCTGCCGGACGCGGAGTGCGGGAGGTAGCGCGCGAAGTCGGGCCCGGTGGGCACCCAGCTGATACCGCCGGCCGCGATGGTGCCGATGCCCGCGATCACCATGGCGGTGGTGCCGGCCTTCTTGGCGAAAATGGCGTTCCAGTCCATCGTGGCGACCAGGTACACCAGCACCATGATGCTGAACAGGCCGAACAGGTATGTCGAGTACGTGTTGCAGACGTTCAGCGCCTTGCGGCCCAGCCCGCTCACCAGGTACGTGACGGCCACGAAGGAGAGCAGGGTGACGACGACGAGGACGTTGCTGCTCTCGATGCCCAGCAGCAGATGCAGCACGGTCAGCACCGCGTAGGCACCGGTGACCGCGTTGATCGTTTCCCAGCCGAAGCGGGCAACCCACAGGATCGCGCCGGGGAAGTAGTTGCCGCGGACGCCGAAGGCGGCCCGGGAGAGCGTCGCGCCGGGGGCGCCGCCCCACTTGCCCGAGACCGACAGCACGCCCACCATGCCGAAGGCGACGGCCGCGGCGATCGCGGCCACCAGCAGGACCTGCCAGAAGTTCAGCCCGTTGTTGACCACGAGCGAGGCGCCCATGGTCAGCAGCAGCACGCTGATGTTGGCGGCGACCCAGGTCGGGAAGAGCTCGCGGACGCGGCCCTGGCGTTCGTTGTCGGGAACGGGCTCGATGCCGCGGGTCTCGACGGCGCCTTCGGTTGCGGGAGCGGATGCGGACGTGGTGCCCATTGGTGCAGGTATCTCCGTGCGGGGATCTGGAGGCACCCCCGGGGGGGAGAGGGTGCAGGCAGCAGCTGTGGTGCCTGGCCAGAATTGGTTGCCAGGACTCTACGCGCGTTGCGCGGCCGTCCACCATCGTACTTTGATCCAACTTCTCCCCTTGCGCACCGTTGGACCCGACGACGGGAACGAGTGTCACCCACCCTCGTCGAAGCGTCCAGTCGAGCGCCTCTGATCAGGCCGGGAACGCCACGGGCGGCCGCTGGCCGACCCGGTGGTCCGCCCGCCGCAACAGCTCCTGCGGGTCATCGGCCGGCGGCGAGATCCATGTCTCGTTGATGGCCTGCTTGAGCTCCTTGGCGAACCCTTCGGGGCCCTCCCGTAGTGTCCGGTCCCAGCCGGCCGTGGCCACCGCGCCTGCCGCGCCGAGATCGAGACAGGTGCGGTACGGATCGGGCGTGAAGTCCACCGGCGGCAGACCGAGCAGACCGGCCGCGGCGTTGTGGCCGGCCACCTTGCCGAGCGGTGTGGCGTACTGGCAGCTCTGCAGGACGGTGTGGCCGCCCTCGGCCGCGGCCGCCGCGGTGTCCCCGGCCGCATAAACGCCCTCGACGCCGCGCACCCGCAGGGCGCCGTCCACCGCGAGCCGCCCCAGTGCGTCCCGGGGCGCGGGGATCTGTGCGGTCAGGGCGCTCGCCCGCATTCCCGCGGTCCACACGGCCGTACGGGCCGCGAGGGTGCTGCCGTCGGCGAGGTGTACCGCGCATGCGTCCAGGCCCGTGACGGTGGTGCCCAGGCGGCGTTCGACGCCCAGGTCGTCCAGTGCCCGGGTGATCACCGGCCGGGCCGCCGCGCCCAGCCCCGCGCCGACCGCCTCCGCGCGCTCGACCAGCACCACCCGCACCTCGTCCGCCGCGCCGTAGGGAGCGGCCAGTGCGCGCAGCCGGCCGACCAGCTCGGTGGCGATCTCCAGCCCGGTGAAACCGGCCCCGACGACCACCGCGGTCCAGCGGCCCGGCCCGTACGGCGCCTCGGGCAGCGCCCGCAGATGCTCCGCCAGCCGCACCGCGGCCGGCAGGGTGTCGATGTCGTGCAGCAGCGCGGCGCCGGGCAGCTCGGGCCGCACCACCGCGCTCCCGGTGGCCAGTACGAGGCGCCGGTAGGTCACTTCGGTGCGGGTGCCGTCGGACGTGGTGGCGGTCACCCGGCGCCGGGCGGTGTCCACGGCGGTCGCGGTGGCGGCGATCCGCCGGACCCCGACGGGGCCCAGCACCCGGTCGAGCGGTACCCGCATCCGGGCCGGGTCGGACTCGTAGAGGCGCGGTCGCAGGACCAGATCGGGGTGCGGAGTGAGCAGCGCGACGGAATGGCCGCCGGGCGCGGTCTCGTGGGCGCGCAACAGCCGGGTCGCCGCTGCGGCGCTCCACAGCCCGGCGAAGCCGCCGCCCAAAACCAGGACATCAAACATCCGGATTCCTCTCCCGGTGCACCGCGGGCCGTTCCCTGGCGATGGAATCCGGATATTACACATCCAGAATTGATTCAGGACACCACTCATCCAGGTTCGGCGCGTGCGGTCCCCACGGAGGGGGCGTGGCTGATACTGGAGGGGTTATGGAAACCGTCATCCTTGCCGTAGTCATCGCCGTGGTCGTGCTCGGCGCGATCAGCGGGCTCGTCGTCAGTGGCCGCAAGAAAAAGCAGCTGCCGCCGTCCCCGCCGGCTGCCCCGAAGCCCTCCGCCACCGCGCCCCCCGCCGAACCGCAGGTCGGCGAGGAGGCCGAGACCCCCCGCGACGAAGAGCGTCGCACCATCGAAGAAGTCACGCTGCCCACCGCCGAGGCCCCCGTGGCCGAGGTGCCGGCCGCCGAGCCCGAGGCGCCCGCCGCGCCCGAGATCGAGATCCCCGAGCCCACCGCGGGACGACTGGTCCGGCTGCGCGCCCGGCTCTCCCGCTCGCAGAACACCCTGGGCAAGGGGCTGCTGACCCTGCTCTCCCGCGAACATCTCGACGAGGAGACCTGGGAGGAAATCGAGGACACCCTGCTGACCGCCGATGTCGGCGTCGCCCCCACCCAGGAGCTGGTAGAGCGGCTGCGGGAGCGGGTCAAGGTCCTCGGCACCCGTACGCCCGAGGGGCTGCGTGAACTGCTGCGCGAGGAACTCCTCACCCTCATCGGCACGGACGCCGACCGCACCGTGCACACCGACAACGGCATCGGCAACGGCGGCGACGAGATCCCCGGCGTCGTCATGGTCGTCGGCGTCAACGGCACCGGCAAGACCACCACCACCGGCAAGCTCGCCCGGGTGCTGGTCGCCGACGGCAAGTCCGTGGTCCTCGGCGCGGCCGACACCTTCCGTGCCGCGGCCGCCGACCAGCTGCAGACCTGGGGCGAGCGGGTCGGTGCCCGCACCGTCCGCGGGCCCGAAGGCGGTGACCCCGCCTCGATCGCCTTCGACGCCGTGAAGGAAGGCATCGCCGAAACCGCCGATGTCGTCCTCATCGACACCGCGGGCCGGCTGCACACCAAGACCGGGCTGATGGACGAGCTCGGCAAGGTCAAGCGGGTCGTCGAGAAGCACGGCCCGGTCGGCGAGGTGCTGCTCGTCCTGGACGCCACCACCGGCCAGAACGGCCTGGTCCAGGCCCGGGTGTTCGCCGAGGTCGTGGACATCACCGGTGTGGTGCTCACCAAGCTCGACGGCACCGCCAAGGGCGGCATCATCGTCGCCGTCCAGCGTGAACTCGGCGTCCCCGTCAAGCTCGTCGGCCTGGGCGAGGGCGCGGACGACCTGGCGCCGTTCGAGCCGGAGGCCTTCGTCGACGCCCTGATCGACTGAGGCCGCCGTCGGGGCGTCACGCCCGGACGGTTATCGGCCCCCGGGCCCGCACCTGGCGGGTACCGGGGGCCGACGTCTTGTCCCCTTCTCCATGCGGCACATCCAGGAGTTCCCCATGCGGCACACCCGGAAGTTGTCGTCGAAGGTCACGCCCACATCAGCAGGGATGCGAGGGTGACGGCCGCCTGACACGTCTACGGTCCTCCGTCACGTCGTCGCAGAGTGTGCCGGGGGCTCGTTCCGCATGGCGCGTGACACGGCCCCTGGTGCCGGCCGACTCCACGATCGTGCGGGCCCGCCAGCACGCCGCCGGTGCCCGGACAGACCTCCTGTGATGCCCAGACCTCCTGCGGTGCCTACGCCTCCTGCGGTGCCTACGCCTCCTGTGGTGCCTACGCCTCCTGTGGTGCCTACGCGATGTCGCGGCCCGTGAGCCCTACGGCCGGGAAGCGGGAAACGAGGCGCCCGGACTCAGACCGCCGAGCGGTTGCACACATACGCCAGGGTGCCCAGCACCAGCCGCGCCTGCGGCGGCCGGGCCGCGGTGTCCGGCGTCGGCGGGCGCAGCCAGCGCATCGGGCCGTGGCCGCCGAGGTCGGAGGGGGGCGCGGTGATGTGGTCGCCGGGGCCCAGGGAGCGCAGGTCGAGCGTGGCGTCGTCCCAGCCCATCCGGTAGAGCAGATCGGGGAGTTCCTTGGCCGTGCCGGGGGCGACGAAGAACAGCGCACGGCCGGTCGGGGTCAGCGCGGCCGGGCCGAGCGGCAGACCCATCCGCTCCAGGCGCGCCAGGGCGTTGCGGCCCGCGGCCTGCGGCACGTCGAGGATGTCGAACGACCGGCCCACCGGGAGGAGCAGCGCGGCGCCCGGTGTCTCCGCCCAGGCCGCGGCGACCGCCTCCCAGGTGGTCCCGGCCGCTAACTCCTCCGCGAAGGCCAGCGGATGAGCACCGGGGGAGGGGCAGTCGTCGGTGCCGCACGAGCAGTCCGGACGCCCGCTGCCCGCGCGCACCGCCCTCGCACCGGGGACGACATCCCAGCCCCACAGACCGGTGTACTCCGTCACCGCAGTGATTTCGGTCGAGCGGGCGCGGCGCCGGGAGCTGGAACGCATCTCTCGGATGCCGCCGATCGTGAAGCCCATGCCCCCTCCAACGGGTGGTACGTGCCAGTGGTTACGAGTCGGCGGGTTGACGACGTGATGTCTTCACGCTCCGTCGCCGGCCCGCGGTGCCGGTGGTGTGAGGTGGTGTGCCGGGTGGTGCGGTGCGCCGTGTGAGCCCTTGCGCGCTTCGCTCCGCCCGGCCTTGCTCGACCTGTGTCAAGTCAATCGCGAGAGCCTGGCGGGGAGTTCATACGAAGGGGTGGCGAATGGTGGCGTTTCGGCAATCGGCCTCGCGTGAGACGTGATCGTAGGATTACTTTCGGTGCACGAACCCCGAAGAGGCATCCTTCGCACGGGTATGCCGGTGGCAACGCACCGGTCGAGCACAGGCCAAAAGGTGTGGCCAGAATCCGTGGTCGGGTAGATGTACCCCGGACAGGCGTCGCAACGTACGGCAGCCTGGGGACGGTTCGCAGCACGCAGCACGCAGCACGCAGCACGCAGCACGCAGCACGCAGCAGGCTTCAAGGCAGCTATCGGGATGGGGGCTTCCAGTGGGAGGCAACGGCGGCACGGGCGGCACCGACGCTGCCAAACAACCCAACGCACAGCTGGGTTCGTGGTTCATGCGCAGCGGCTGGTCCAAGGGGGAGCTGGCGCGGCAGGTCAACCGCCGGGCACGCCAGATGGGCGCGCACCACATCAGCACGGACACCTCGCGGGTGCGCCGCTGGCTCGACGGTGAGCAGCCGCGCGAGCCCATTCCGCGGATCCTGTCCGAGCTGTTCTCCGAGCGCTTCGGCTGTGTGGTCGGCATCGAGGAACTGGGGCTGCGCTCCGGGCACCAGTCCCCGTCCGTCTCCGGAGTGGACCTGCCCTGGGCCGGGGCCCAAACGGTCAGCCTCATCAGCGAGTTCTCGCGCAGTGACCTGATGCTGGCGCGCCGCGGCTTCCTGGGCACCTCTCTCGCCCTCGCCGCCGGTCCCAGCCTCATCGAGCCGATGCAGCGCTGGCTGGTCCCGGTGCCCGCGGGCCAGGGAGGCGCGGAGGAGCAGCCCGACCGGGCCCGGCGTCCCGCGCGGCTGTCCAAACCGGAGCTGGATCTGCTGGAGTCGACGACCGCGATGTTCCGCCAGTGGGACGCGCAGTGCGGCGGCGGGCTGCGGCGCAAGGCGGTGGTCGGCCAGCTTCACGAGGTCACCGACCTCCTCCAGGAGCCGCAGCCGGCGGCGGTCGCCAAGCGGCTGTTCAAGGTCGCCGCCGAACTCGCCGAACTCGCCGGCTGGATGAGTTACGACATCGGGCTGCAGCCCACCGCGCAGAAGTACTTCGTGCTGGCGCTGCATGCGTCCAAGGAGGCCGGCGACCGGCCCCTGGGCTCGTACATCCTCTCCAGCATGAGCCGGCAGATGATCCACCTCGGCCGGCCCGACGATGCGCTGGAGCTCATCCATCTGGCCCAGTACGGCAGTCGTGAATCGGCCACCCCCCGTACCCAGGCCATGTTGTATGCGATGGAGGCCCGCGCCTACGCCGGAATGGGCCAGCCCAGCAAGGTCAAGCGGGCCGTCCGGATGGCCGAGGACACCTTCTCCGACGTCCTGCCCGGCGAGCCCGAACCGGACTGGATCCGCTTCTTCTCCGAGGCCGAGCTGAACGCCGAGAACGCCCACTCCTACCGCGACCTCGCCTATGTCGCCGGCCGCAGCCCTACCTACGCCTCGCTCGCCGAGCCCGTCATGGAACGCGCCGTGGAGCTGTTCGGCCAGGACCCCGAGCACCAGCGTTCGTATGCCCTCAACCTCATCGGGATGGCCACCGTGCATCTGCTGCAGAAGGAGCCGGAGGCCTGCGCGGCGATGGCGCAGCAGGCGATCCCGTTCGCCCGGCAGGTCCGCTCGGAGCGGGTCAACACCCGGCTGCGCAAGACGGTGGACACCGCGGCCCGGGAATTCGGCGGTGTCGCCGAGGTGATCCGGCTCAGCGACGAGCTCACCCGCCAACTGCCCGAATCAGCGGCGGCCGTCTGACGGCACGTCCCACGAACTCCGGCCACGGCCGCCGCCCCGTACAGCCCGACTCGGCTCCCCCATGCCAGGTCACGCGGGCGGCAGCCGTGGCCGGGCCTGCTTTTGCGTCTGAGCCGGCGCCTGAGCCGACGTCTGAGCCGGCGCCGCTGTCGCGGAGGTGGCCGGGCGCCGCGGGGTTGCTCCATGGGTGGTTTCGGTGGGTTGAACGGGTGGTGGCGGGCTGATCCGGCAGTTCATCGGGGCGTAACACGGGGGTCGTCTTCGTCACTGGGGTGAAACACCCGCAAGGTTTGGCCGAAACCACGCTGCGACAACCTCATCGCGAAGTCGGCCCACCAGAAACACGCCCGCACGGGCCGCATCGACGACGAGGAGACGCCGATGCCCCCAGGCATCCTGACGCTTGCAGCAGACAAGGTGACGCTCAGCCCGGCCAACACCGGGTTCATGCTGATCTGCTCCGCACTGGTGATGGTCATGACCCCCGGGCTCGCCTTCTTCTACGGGGGCATGGTCCGGGTCAAGAGCGTGCTCAACATGCTGATGATGAGCTTCATCAGCCTGGGCATCGTCACGATCCTGTGGGTCCTGTACGGCTTCGGGCTCGCCTTCGGCAACGACAACGGCGGCTTCATCGGCTGGAACGGCAACTTCGCGGGCCTCAGTGGCATCGGCCTGACCGAGCTGTGGGGCGCCAGCAGCATCCCGGTCTATGTCTTCGCGGTCTTCCAGCTGATGTTCGCGGTCATCACGCCCGCGCTGATCAGCGGTGCGCTCGCCGACCGGGTGAAGTTCACCGCCTGGGCGGTCTTCATCGCCCTGTGGGTCACCGTCGTCTACTTCCCCGTCGCCCACTGGGTGTGGGCCGAGGGCGGCTGGCTCTTCCGGCTGGGGGTCATCGACTTCGCCGGCGGTACGGCCGTGCACATCAACGCCGGTGCCGCGGCGCTCGGCGTGATCCTCGTCGTCGGCAAGCGCATCGGCTTCAAGAAGGACCCGATGCGGCCGCACAGCCTGCCGCTGGTGATGCTCGGCGCCGGACTGCTGTGGTTCGGCTGGTTCGGCTTCAACGCCGGCTCCTGGCTCGGCAACGACGACGGCATCGGCGCGGTCGCCTTCGTCAACACCCAGGTCGCCACCGCCGCCGCGATGCTCGGCTGGCTGGCCTACGAGAAGATCCGGCACGGCTCGTTCACCACGCTCGGCGCCGCCTCCGGAGCGGTCGCCGGGCTCGTCGCGATCACCCCGGCCTGCGGCGCGGTCAGCCCGCTGGGCGCCATCGCGGTGGGCGTGATCGCCGGTGTGCTGTGCGCCATGGCCGTCAATCTCAAATACAGGTTCGGCTACGACGACTCCCTCGATGTCATCGGCGTCCACCTCGTCGGCGGTGTCGTCGGCTCGCTGCTGATCGGCCTGTTCGCCACCGGCGGGGTGCAGAGCAAGGCCAAGGGCCTGTTCTACGGCGGCGGCTTCGAACAGCTCGGCAAACAGGCCGTCGGGGTGGTCTGCGTGCTGCTGTACTCCCTGGTCGTCTCGTACGTCCTTGCCAAGCTCATCGACCTGGTGATGGGCTTCCGGGTCGGCGAGGACGAGGAGGTCGCCGGCATCGACCAGGCCGCGCACGCGGAGACCGCGTACGACTTCACCGGCGCGGGCGGTGGCACGGTCGGCCGCAAGGGACCGGCACTCGGCGAGGCCCTGACAAAGAAGGTGGAAGCGTGAAGCTCATCACGGCAGTAATCAAGCCGCACCGGCTGGACGAGGTGAAGGACGCCCTGCAGTCATTCGGTGTGCACGGTCTGACGCTCACCGAGGCCAGCGGCTACGGCAGGCAGCGCGGGCACACGGAGGTGTACCGCGGCGCCGAGTACACCGTCGACCTGGTGCCGAAGATCCGCATCGAGGTGCTGGTCGAGGACGCCGACGCCGAGGAGCTGATGGATGTGGTCGTCAAGGCTGCCCGCACCGGCAAGATCGGCGACGGGAAGGTGTGGAGCATCCCCGTCGACGACGCGGTACGGGTGCGGACCGGGGAACGGGGACCGGACGCACTGTGACGGCACCACGGCCGTGGCGCGGCTCCGGTCCCGGTGCGGCATCCGCCGCCGGGCCGGAGCGGACGCCCGGGGCGACGGATGGCCGTCCGCCCCGCAGCGGCCCAGACTGAAGGGGCGGGAACGGCGGGCCGCAGGGAACGCCGGGCGGGGCAGCCAGTGACGGCGGGGGACAACACGACCGAGGAGCGCGCGACTTGACGGACAGCGTCGAGGAAACGGCAGGACCGGACGGAGCACCGGGCCCGGGATCCGGGCCTCCGCCCGCCCCGGACGGCGGCTATCCCGCGGCCCGGCTGCGGCTCCTCCAGGACGAGGCGGCCATCGGACCCGACCGCCGCGCCGCCCTCGCCCGGCTGACGGATGACTGGCTGGCCGGGCTGCTGACCCGGCACGCCACCGCCGCCGGCCTCACCGGCACCGCCCTGGTGGCCGTCGGCGGCTACGGCCGCGGCGAGCTCTCCCCGCGCAGCGACCTCGACCTGCTCCTGCTGCACGACGGCCGCGCCGACACCGGGGCCCTCGCCGCGCTCGCCGACCACCTCTGGTACCCCGTCTGGGACCTCGGCCTCGACCTCGACCACTCCGTACGCACCCCCGCCGAGGCCCGAAAAGCGGCCCGTGACGACCTGAAGGTGCAACTGGGGCTGCTCGACGCCCGCCATCTGGCCGGCGACGTGGAACTGACCGGCGCGCTGCGCACCGCCGCCTACGCCGACTGGCGCGAGAGCGCCCCCAAGCGGCTCCCGGAACTCCACGACCTGTGCCAGGAGCGCGCCGAGCGGCAGGGCGAACTCCAATACCTCCTCGAACCCGACCTCAAGGAGGCCAGGGGCGGGCTGCGGGACGCGACCGCGCTCCGTGCGGTCGCCGCCTCCTGGCTCGCCGACGCCCCGCGCGGCGGCCTGGAAGCCGCCCGCACCCGTCTGCTCGACACCCGCGACGCGCTCCACCTCACGACCGGCCGCGCCACCGACCGGCTCGCCCTCCAGGAACAGGACCAGGTCGCCGGCGCCCTCGGCGTCCTCGACGCGGACGCCCTGCTGCGGCAGACCTACGAAGCCGCCCGCACCATCTCCTACGCGGCCGATATCACCTGGCGCGAGGTCGGCCGGGTGCTGCGCGCCCGCTCCGTCAAACCCATGCTGCGCGGGCTGCTGCACGGCCGGACCGCGGGCAGGGGCGAGCGCTCCCCGCTCGCCGAGGGCGTCGTCGAACTCGACGGCGAGGCGGTGCTGGCCCGTACGGCACGCCCCGAGCGGGACCCGGTGCTGGTGCTGCGCGCCGCGGCCGCCGCCGCCCAGGCCGGGCTGCCGCTGGCCACCCACGCCATCCGCCGCTGCGCCACGGCCACCGCCGCCCGGCCACTGCCCGTGCCGTGGCCCGCCGAGGCCCGCGAGCAGCTGGTGACGCTGCTGGGCGCGGGCAGCCACGCCGTGCCCGTATGGGAGGCCCTGGAGGCCGAGGGCGTCATCACGCGGCTGCTGCCCGACTGGGAGCGCGTCCGCTGCCGCCCCCAGCGCAACCCGGTCCACACCTGGACGGTGGACCGCCATCTCGTCGAGACCGCCGTACGGGCCTGCGCGCTGACCCGCCGGGTGCACCGCCCCGATCTGCTGCTGGTCGCCGCCCTGCTGCACGACATCGGCAAGGGCTGGCCCGGCGACCACTCGGTGGCCGGCGAGACCATCGCCCACGACATGGCGGCCCGGCTCGGCTTCGGCGCCCGCGACACCGCGGTGATCGCCACCCTCGTACGGCACCATCTGCTGCTCATCGAGACCGCCACCCGGCGCGATCTGGACGACCCGGCGACCGTCGGCGCGGTCGCCGAGGCCGTCGGCAGCACCGGCACCCTGGAGCTGCTGCACGCCCTGACCGAGGCCGATGCCCTGGCCACCGGGCCCGCCGCCTGGAGCACCTGGCGCGGCGGACTCGTCGCCGACCTGGTCAAACGGGTCGCCGCACGGCTCGCGGGGGAGCCGCACACAGAGGTACGCGGCGCCGATGAGCCGACCGCGGAGCAGGAGCGGCTGGCGGCCGAGGCCCGGCGCACCGGCGGCCCGGTCCTGGCACTGCACGCCCGCACCGAAGCCCCCACCGAAGCCGGGGACGGGTCCCAAACGCCCGCCCAGGCACCGGTCGGGGTGGAGCTGCTCATCGCCGTACCCGCCCACCGGCCGCCCGGCCGCCCCCCGACGAGCCCGGCGGGCACCGGGTCGAGGGGCGTCCTGCCCGCCGCGGCCGGTGTGCTGGCCCTGCACCGGCTCACCGTCCGCGCCGCCGACCTGCTGCTGCTCGACCCCGTCGACGAAGGTCCGGTCCTGCTGCTGAGCTGGCGGGTGGCCGCCGAATACGGCTCGCTGCCGCGCGCCGACCGGCTGCGCGCCGACCTGGTCCGCGCCCTGGACGGCTCCCTCGACATCCCCGCCCGTCTCGCCGAGCGCGAACGCGCCTACGCCCGCCGTGCGCGTGCGGTGCTCGCCCCGCCGCCCCGGGTCAGCGTGGCCCCCGGCAGCTCCCGCACCGCGACCGTCATCGAGGTCCGCGCCCAGGACGCCCACGGTCTGCTGCACCGCATCGGCCGCGCCCTGGAGAAAGCCGGTGTCGCCGTCCGCAGCGCCCACATCAGCACGCTGGGCGCGAATGCGGTGGATGCGTTCTACGTCACCGGGACGGACGGGGAGCCCCTGACCGACGACGCGGCCCACGAGGTGGCGGCGGCCGTGGAGCGCGCCCTGCAGTAGCCGCGGGGGAACAGGGCGGGACCGGTGCGCTTGCGCAGCCGGATACCCTGGAACCCGACTGGACCCCGCCCCCGACCCCGAGGATCGACGACCGCCGTGTTCGATACGCTTTCCGACCGCTTGGCGAGTACTTTCAAAAACCTCCGGGGCAAGGGCCGCCTGAGTGAGGCGGACATCGACGCCACAGCGCGCGAGATCCGTATCGCGCTGCTCGAGGCCGATGTCGCCCTCCCCGTGGTCCGCGCCTTCATCAAGCGGGTCAAGGAGCGCGCCGCCGGCTCCGAGGTCTCCCAGGCGCTGAACCCCGCCCAGCAGGTCATCAAGATCGTCAACGAGGAGCTCATCGGCATCCTCGGCGGCGAGACCCGCCGGCTGCGGTTCGCCAAGACCCCGCCGACCGTGATCATGCTGGCCGGTCTGCAGGGTGCCGGTAAGACCACTCTCGCCGGAAAGCTCGGCCGCTGGCTCAAGACGCAGGGTCACGCCCCGCTGCTGGTCGCCTGTGACCTCCAGCGCCCCAACGCCGTCAACCAGCTGCAGGTCGTCTCGGAGCGCGCGGATGTCGCGTTCTACGGCCCCGAGCCCGGCAACGGCGTCGGCAACCCGGTCCAGGTCGCCAAGGACTCCATCGAGTACGCGCGGACCAAGCAGCACGACGTCGTCATCGTCGACACCGCCGGCCGCCTGGGCATCGACCAGGAGCTGATGCAGCAGGCCGCGGACATCCGTGACGCGGTCAGCCCCGACGAGGTCCTCTTCGTCGTCGACGCGATGATCGGTCAGGACGCGGTCAACACCGCCGAGGCGTTCCGCGACGGCGTCGGCTTCGACGGTGTGGTGCTCTCCAAGCTCGACGGTGACGCCCGCGGTGGTGCCGCGCTGTCCATCGCGCACGTCACCGGCAAGCAGGTCATGTTCGCCTCCAACGGCGAGAAGCTGGACGACTTCGACGCGTTCCACCCGGACCGCATGGCGTCGCGCATCCTCGGCATGGGCGACATGCTCTCGCTCATCGAGAAGGCCGAGCAGACCTTCAGCCAGGCCGAGGCCGAGAAGATGGCGGCCAAGCTGGCGAAGGGCCCCAAGGAGTTCACCCTCGACGACTTCCTGGCCCAGATGGAGCAGGTCCGCAAGATGGGCTCCATCTCCAAGCTGCTCGGCATGCTGCCCGGCATGGGGCAGATGAAGGACCAGATCAACAACCTCGACGAGCGCGAGGTCGACCGTACGGCCGCCATCATCAAGTCGATGACCCCGGCCGAGCGCCACGAGCCGACGATCATCAACGGCTCGCGCCGGGCCCGGATCGCCAAGGGCTCCGGTGTCGACGTCAGCGCGGTCAAGGGCCTGGTCGAGCGGTTCTTCGAGGCCCGCAAGATGATGTCCAAGATGGCCCAGGGCGGCGGCATGCCCGGCATGCCGGGGATGCCTGGCATGGGCGGCGGTGCTCGTAAGAAGAAGCAGATCAAGCAGGCCAAGGGCAAGCGCAAGAGCGGTAACCCGATGAAGCGCAAGGCCGACGAGGAGGCCGCGGCCGCGCGCCGCGAGGCCGCCCAGTCCGGCAACCCGCTGGGACTGCCCCAGGGCGGCCAGGACCCGCAGAACTTCGAACTCCCCGAGGAATTCAAGAAGTTCATGGGCTGAGTCCCCGCAACTGCGGCGCGCGAGCCCCCGACCGCCTCGGGCGGTCGGGGGCTCGCCCTTTTCCCGGGGCGGACCGGATACTGCCGGGCTGCCGCCGGACGCCCACCCCGGGCCTTGCCGCCGGCCCGCTACTCCCTCGTCCGCACTACCTCGTCCGCGCGATCAGATAGCGGAAGACGTTCGGCATCCACACCGTTCCGTCCGCCCGCTGATACGGATGCAACGCCTCCGCGAGCTCTTTCTCCACCTGGTGCTGCTCGGCCGCCTCCAGCGCCGCATCGAACAGCCCCGTCGACAGCAGCCCCCGCACCGCGCTCCCCGGATCCGCATACCCGAACGGGCAGGACACCCGCCCCGAACCATCGGGCCGCAGCCCGGCCCGCTCCGCCAGCTCCTCCAGATCGTCCCGGCCGCTGGGCCGCCATCCGGCGCTGCCCACGAGGCAGTCGCCCGAAGGGCCGGTCAGTCGCCGCGCCACCCGCAGCACCCCGACCGTGGCACACCGCTCCACGGGCCCCCAGCCGCCCAGCACCACCGCGCTGCCGCGCTCCGACAGCCCGGCCGCCGCGGTGAGCGACGCCGTCAGCCCCTCGACCGTGCTCACACAGCCCACCGGGTGGAACGCCGTGACCACATTGAACGCGGCATCCCCGGGCGCCGCGTCCTCCAGACCGCCGCTGACCAGCCGGGTGTGCTCCGGCATACCGTCCGGCGTGAGCCGTTCCCGCGCCAGCTCCAGCCGGGACTCGTCCGCGTCCACCCCGCTGACCTGCGCACCGCGCGCCGCCGCGAGCAGCAGCGCCAGCCCGGAGCCGCAGCCCAGCCCCAGCAGACGGGTACCGGGGCCGATCCCCAGGCGGTCGTACGCCGCTTCGTACAGCGGCACCAGCATCCGCTCCTGGATCTCGGCCCAGTCACGGGTGCGCGCCCGTGACCGGGCCGGGACGGGCGGGTCGTCGCAGCGCATGGATCCGGAGTGCGGAAGCTGGTGCCGCACGAGCGTGGGTGACATCGATAGCGCCCCTATTCGCCGAGAACCCGAAGCTGTTCCGTACCGATCGCCCCCGTGTTCGCGCGTGGTGCGCCCCCGCGATCCAGACAACTGCGCATTCGTCCGGGCGTCCAGGGGATGCGCCGGGGTTGTCTCCCGCGCGCCCCCGTGTGCGCCGGGCCCGCTCCCTGGAGCGCCGTTCCAGGGTGCCCCGGCCGGCGTCGTTCCGCCACGGCAGCGCCCGCCGCCCGGACGCCTCCCGCGCCCCGGGTACCGCGCGGCCGGCCGCCCCCACCGGCCCCTACGGTGGGATACGAGCCGGTGCGGGCGGGCACAGGTGCTCCCCGTACGATCGCCGCGGTGATCATCGCCGCCGATACGACCGGCTACGCCATGCGGCGTACGCGGGGATACGTACCGGCTTGAGGGCCGCTGGGCGCCTTCTGCGCAGATCTGCGCACCCCACCCTCGGCACGACTCATGACCGGAAACTGACTGGTACGTGCAAATTATTTGGGATGGCCCGGAATCGGAACACTGGGCAACCCCGGCTCGTTGTCACGACGTGAGCACGACACCGCCTGTCCTCGCCGCCGAACTGGCGCTCGCCTGGGCCGATATTCAACGGCACCACCCCGAGCTGCCGGACCTGGCCGCGCCCGAGTCCCTGATCGGAGAGTCCTCGTCCGCCTGCGGCGCCGAACTCTCCTTCGAACGGCTGCTCCATGAGGCAGTCCACGGCATTGCCGCCGCCCGCGGCGTCCGCGACACCTCCCGCGCAGGCCGCTACCACAACCGCCGCTTCCTGGCGATCGCCGAGGAACTGGGCCTCGACCATGCCGACGAGCCGCACCCCAGCAGCGGCTTCTCCCTGGTCACGCTCAACCCCGAGGCCAGACGGCGCTACCGCCCCACCATCGAACGACTGGCCAGAGCCCTCAAGGCGCACACCGCCGCTACCGCCACGGACACCGCCCGCAGCTTCCGGGGCCCGGCCGCCCGGCACGGCTCCTCCGGAGGCGGCGTCCGCGTCAAGGCCGTCTGCGACTGCGGCCGCAACGTCCGCGTCGTGCCCTCCGTGCTCGCCCAGGCGCCGATCGTCTGCGGCGGCTGCGGAAAGCCCTTCCGGATTCCCGAGGTGGCCGCGGTCGGCTGACCCATGGGCGTGTGGCACAATGGCTAGCTGTACTCGACAGTCGCACAGGACCCCTCTCTCCTCCGGCTGACGCGTCCATCGGGCACCCCGAGTACCGCAACCCCACGTGGCATCCCGTTGTGCCCCACCACGTCAAGACCAGGAGACACCACTTCCGTGGCAGTCAAGATCAAGCTGAAGCGTCTGGGCAAGATCCGCGCGCCTCACTACCGCATCGTCATCGCCGACTCCCGTACCCGCCGTGACGGCCGGGCCATCGAGGAGATCGGCCTGTACCACCCGGTGCAGAACCCCTCGCGCATCGAGGTCGACTCCGAGCGTGTCCAGTACTGGCTGGGTGTCGGCGCACAGCCGACCGAGCCCGTCATGGCCATCCTCAAGGTCACCGGCGACTGGCAGAAGTTCAAGGGTCTGCCCGCCCCGGCTCCGATGAAGGTCGCCGAACCGAAGGCCGACAAGCGCGCCCTCTTCGAGGCCGCCGCGAAGGACTCCGGCAACGAGCCGAAGGGTGAGGCCATCACCCCGAAGGCGAAGAAGGCTGACAAGAAGGCGGACGAGGCTGCGGCCGAGTCCACCTCCGAGTCGACCGAGGCCTGAGCATGCTCGAGGAAGCCCTCGAGCACCTCGTCAAGGGCATCGTCGACAACCCCGACGACGTGCAGGTAGCCTCGCGCACCCTGCGCCGCGGGCGCGTGCTCGAGGTCCGGGTCCACCCCGACGACCTCGGCAAGGTGATCGGCCGTAACGGCCGTACCGCCCGTGCCCTGCGGACCGTCGTGGGCGCCATCGGCGGCCGTGGCATCCGCGTCGACCTCGTCGACGTGGACCAGGTCCGCTGACAAGTTGAACACCGGCTCGGGCCGGGGAGGGCCCTCGGGCCGTCCCCGGCCCGAGTTCGTTGGCGAGCGTGGATCCACGCTCACCACCATCAATGGAGAAACCACGACGGTCCTCGGCCACCTCGCGAAAGCGGCGGCGGTTCGGCCGCAAAAAGGGGAGACAACAGCGTGCAGTTGGTAGTGGCACGGATCGGCCGCGCCCACGGCATCAAGGGCGAGGTCACGGTAGAGGTACGCACCGACGAGCCCGAACTGCGGCTCGGCCCGGGAGCCGTCCTCGCCACCGAACCGTCCTCCGTCGGACCGCTGACCATCACGGCCGGCCGGGTGCACAGCGGCCGGCTGTTGCTGCGCTTCGAGGGCGTCGCGGACCGCACGGCCGCCGAGGCGCTGCGCAACACCCTGCTCATCGCGGAGGTCGACCCCGAGGAAGTCCCCGAGGACCCCGAGGAGTTCTACGACCACCAGCTGATCGACCTCGACGTCGTCACCCGTGACGGCACCGCCGTCGGCCGGATCACCGAGATCTCCCATCTGCCCTACCAGGATCTGCTGGTCGTCCAGCGGCCCGACGGCGGCGAGGTGTTGATCCCGTTCGTCGCCGAGATCGTCCCGGAGATCGACCTGGAGGAGCAGCGCGCGGTCATCGACCCGCCGCCCGGACTCCTCGACGACAGCCAGGCCGAGGTTGCCTCCAGCCGCGAGGACAGCTGATGCGGCTCGATGTCGTCACGATCTTCCCCGAATACCTCGAACCGCTGAACGTCTCCCTCGTCGGCAAGGCCCGCGCCCGCGGACAGCTCGATGTGCGCATCCACGACCTGCGGGAATGGGCGTACGACAAGCACAACACCGTCGACGACACCCCCTACGGCGGCGGCCCGGGGATGGTCATGAAGCCCGAGCCGTGGGGCGAGGCGCTCGATGAGATCCTCGCGTCCGGCGAGGGCGAACCGGTGATCGTGGTCCCCACCCCGAGTGGCGCCCCCTTCACCCAGCAGCTGGCCGTCGAACTCTCCGCCAAGCCCTGGCTGGTGTTCACCCCGGCCCGCTACGAAGGCATCGACCGCCGTGTCATCGAGGAGTACGGCGACCGCGTCGACGTCCGCGAGGTCTCCATCGGCGACTACGTCCTGGCCGGCGGCGAGGCACCGGTGCTGGTCATGGTCGAGGCGGTGGCACGGCTGCTGCCCGGCGTCCTCGGCAACGCCGCCTCCCACCAGGACGACTCCTTCGCCCCCGGCGCGATGGCGGACCTCCTGGAGGGCCCCGTCTACACCAAGCCCCCCGAGTGGCGCGACCGTGGTATCCCCGAGGTGCTGCTCAGCGGCCACCACGGCAAGATCGCCCGCTGGCGCCGGGACGAGGCCTTCCGCCGCACCGACCGCAACCGCCCCGATCTGATCGAGCGCGCCGACCCCGCCGCGTTCGACAAACACGACCGCGCGATCCTGGCCGCTCTTGGCTGGTCACCGGGCGAGGACGGCCGATTTGGGCGGACGACCGGAGCCGTGGAAGAATAGGCCGCTGCTGTGTGCGTCCGGCGCGCGCCCCTGCCACAGGGGGAACGACGCCCGCCCGACGGAACGGCATCCGAAACATCATCCCGATATCCCGTTGATGACCTGTGGCATCAGCGAAGAAAGCAGTAGGTCATGCACCTTCTCGACTCCGTCGACGCCTCGTCGCTGCGCAGCGACATCCCGGCCTTCCGTCCGGGCGACACCGTCAACGTCCACGTCCGCGTCATCGAGGGCAACCGCTCCCGTGTGCAGCAGTTCAAGGGCGTTGTCATCCGCCGTCAGGGCGCCGGCGTGCGCGAGACCTTCACGGTCCGCAAGGTCAGCTTCTCCGTCGGCGTCGAGCGCACCTTCCCGGTGCACACCCCGATCGTCGAGAAGATCGAGGTCGTGACCCGCGGTGACGTCCGTCGCGCCAAGCTGTACTTCCTGCGCGAGCTCCGCGGCAAGGCCGCGAAGATCAAGGAGAAGCGCGACAACTGAGCCGGGCCGTCCCGGAGCACGATTTTTTGCACCGGGGCAACGCAAACCCACGCTCACGTACGGCGTCCGGATCCGGCCGGATAGGCTCAGGGCCCGATGGACACCGACGCACAGCTCACGGAGCGCGACCCCTCTCCCACCCCCGACCAGGGGCCGGAGCAGGGGTCGCGCTTCGCGCGTTTTCTCGGCCGCGCGGCCGGTCTGCGCTACCGGCCGGCCACGCTGCTCGCGCTCTGTCTGGCCTTTGTGCTGCTGCTCAGCGCCTTTGTCGCGCAGCCCTTCCTGATTCCCAGTTCCTCCATGGAGAACACCCTGCAGATCGGGGACCGGGTGCTGGTCAACAAGCTGGCGTACCGTTTCGGCAGCGAGCCGGCACGGGGCGATGTCGTCGTGTTCGACGGCACGGGGTCTTTCGTTCACAGGGAGCAGGGGGAGAATCCCGTCACGGGACTGCTGCGCGGAGCCGGCGCGGCGCTGGGCCTGGCCCGGCCCGCCGAGACCGACTACGTCAAGCGTGTGATCGGCATCGGCGGTGACCGTGTGACCTGCTGCGACAAACGGGGGCGGATCGAAGTGAACGGTGAGCCCGTGAACGAGGCGTATCTCCACCCCGGGGACACGCCGTCCTCGGTGGATTTCGACATCGTGGTGCCGGAGGGCAGGTTGTGGGTCATGGGGGATCACCGCGCCAGGTCGAGCGACTCCCGCGACCACCTCGGTGACCCCGGAGGCGGCACGGTCCCGGTGGACAAGGTCATCGGCCGCGCGGACCTGATCAGCTGGCCGACGAGCCGCTGGCGCACCTTCGAGCGCCCACGGTCCTTCGACCGGATACCGGCCGCGGCAGGCCCCCGTGGGTAGCCGCGGACGTCCCCGCCACGGGAACCAGGGCACCGCCCGGCCGGGTCGGGGCACCAAGGAGGCGGGGCGGGCCACCAGCAGCGCGTACGGAGGTTCGGGCGGGTACGGCGACCCTCAGGAAACCGGCGAGAGCGACAGCCTCCCGGCGGACCGGGCCGCGACCGGCAGGCGGGCCGGACGGTCCGGGACCGGGGGACGGGCCGAGCGGCGACGCCAGGCGCGGCGCATCAAACGCCGCAGGCAACGCTCCTACCTGAAGGAAATCCCCATCCTCGTCGGCGTGGCGCTGGCCATCGCCCTCGTGCTGAAGACCTTCCTCGTCCAGGCCTTCGTCATCCCGTCCGGCTCCATGGAGCAGACGATCAGGATCGGCGACCGGGTGCTGGTCGACAAGCTGACGCCGTGGTTCGGCTCCAAGCCGCAGCGCGGTGACGTGGTCGTCTTCAAGGATCCCGGCGGCTGGCTCAAGGGCGAGCAGAACAAGCCCGCCGACAACGGCGGCGCCTTCCAGCCGGTCAAGGACGCCATGACCTTCATCGGCCTGTTGCCGTCGGCCAATGAACAAGACCTGATCAAGCGGGTCGTGGCGGTCGGCGGCGACACCGTCAAATGCTGCGACGAACAGGGCAAGGTCACCGTCAACGGCACCCCGCTGACGGAACCGTACATCCATCCGGGCAATCCGCCGTCCACGCTGAAGTTCACGGTGACCGTCCCCACGGGGCGGATCTTCGTGATGGGCGACCACCGTTCCAACTCCGCGGATTCGCGCTTCCACCTGGACGAGCCGTACCGTGGCACGGTCTCGGAGGACGGTGTGGTGGGCCGGGCCGTGGTGATCGGCTGGCCGTTCAGCCACTGGCGGCGCCTGGAAGAGCCGGACACCTTTACGGCCGTGCACGACGCGCCGGGCGCCAAGGCGTCAGCGGCAGGCGGGCCGCATAGGCTGTCCACCGAGAGTTTGGCCGTACTCCCGACCCCTGCGGAACTCCCGCTCGTTATGGGAGTGGTGGGCCTGCGCCGGTTGACGGGCGGGCGAATGCGTGGAGTGAGGAGCAGATGTGGGGGACTTGGCGGTCGGCGCGCGGTCCGGAACCGAAGAGCCCGAAGAGCCGGCGGGGCGTGGTGAGACCGCGCGGCCGGCGACGAGTTCCGTGCATCAGTCACCAACTCGGCCGGGGTCAGGGGCGCAGGCACAGCGATCCGCCCCGGCGGAGCCTTCGGACGCGTCGGATACGTGGGACACGTCAGCGGGCGACGAGGTGAGCGGCGGTATGAAGAAGGCCAAGAAGCCGCGCGCCTTCTGGAAGGAGCTGCCGATTCTCATCGGCATCGCTCTGATCCTCGCGCTGCTGATCAAGACTTTCCTGGTGCAGGCGTTCTCGATCCCGTCCGACTCGATGCAGGACACCCTGCAGCGCGGGGACCGGGTGCTGGTCGACAAGCTGACGCCGTGGTTCGGCTCCAAGCCGCAGCGCGGCGAGGTCGTCGTCTTCCACGACCCGGGCGGCTGGCTGAACGAGACGCCGACCCCTGAGCCCAACCCCGTCCAGAAGGTCCTCAGCTTCATCGGTCTGATGCCCTCGGCCGAGGAGAAAGACCTGATCAAGCGGGTCATCGCGGTCGGCGGCGACACGGTCGAGTGCCACGGCACCGGCCCGGTCAAGGTCAATGGCAAGGCCCTCAAGGAAGACTCGTACGTCTTCCCCGGTGCCACCCCCTGCGGCGACCGGGCGTTCGGTCCGATCCATGTCCCCAAGGGCCGGATCTGGGTCATGGGCGACCATCGCGACGACTCCCTCGACTCCCGTTACCACCAGAACCTCAAGGGCAACGGCACGGTGTCGGAGAGCGAGGTCGTCGGCCGGGCGTTCACCATTGCCTGGCCCATCAACCGCTGGGCGACCCTGCCGGTGCCGGACACCTTCGACCAGCCCGGAATCAACAAGGCCATGGCGGCGGCCCCGGCCGCTCTGGGCCTGGCCGGCGCGGTACCGATCGTGATCTGGCGTCGCCGGAGGCTGACCGGAACACGTAACCCCAGGTAAGGTGCCGTCCCGGATCTTCGACGCGGGCCCGGTCCGCGGGGTGGGAGCGCTGGGATGAGCGGCAGTACGGAACGCAGGACCGACGGCCGCGGCCGGACGACGGGCAGTGTGCTGTCCGGTCTGGCCGTGGCCGTCGGCTGTGTGCTGTTCCTGGGCGGCTTCGTTTGGGCGGCGCTGATCTACCGCCCCTATACGGTGCCGACCGATTCGATGACGCCGACGATCGCGGTCGGGGCGCGGGTCCTGGCGGAGAAGGTGGACGGCTCCCAGATACGCCGCGGCGACATCGTCGTCTTCAAGGACTCCACGTGGGGCGATCTGCCGATGGTCAAGCGTGTCGTCGGCGTCGGTGGTGACAAGGTCTCCTGCTGCACCGAGCACGGCCGGCTGACCATCAACGGAACCCCCGTCGAGGAACCGTATCTGCAGGGCAGCGGGCCCGCCTCACCCATCGGTTTCAAGGCCACTGTCCCCAGCGGGAAGCTCTTCCTGCTCGGCGACCACCGCAGCGACTCCATGGACTCCCGCGTCCACCTCACCGACGGCGACCACGGCTCCGTACCGCGCAGCGCCGTCGATGCCCGGGTCGACGCCCGCGCCTGGCCGCTCGGAAGCGTCGGCGTGATGCAGCGCCCGGCGGCCTTCTCCGCCCTCCCCGGCGGCACCTCACAGCCCGGCCCGGTACAGCCCATCACCCTCGCAGTGATCGCGGGCGCGGTCCTCATCCTCCTCGGCGCGGCCTACGGGCCCCTCGCCCGGCGCACGGCGCGCAAGCGTGCCTGAGAGGCCGGGGCGGGGCGCCGAGGAGCCTGCCGCGATCCGAGGGGCGGCGGCCGGGGAACAGCCCGGCGAGGGCTGCCCCGACGCCGCGCTACCGGCCGAGGGCCCTGCGGCCCCCGACGGGCGAGCCGGAGCGCCGGGGGCAGCGGGCGGTGAGGCGCCAGAGGCGACCGTGGTGCGCCGGGTCTCCCGCGTCGTGCTCCTCGACCCCGACGACCGGATCCTGCTGCTCCATGGATTCGAACCGGACCGCCCCACCGACAGGTGGTGGTTCACCCCGGGCGGTGGCCTGGAAGGCACAGAGACCCGCGACGAGGCGGCCCGCCGCGAGCTTGCCGAGGAGACCGGCATCACCGATGCCGTCCTCGGGCCGGTCCTGTGGAAGCGCCGCTGCGCCTTCCCGTTCGACGGACGCCGCTGGGAACAGGACGAGTGGTATTACCTGGGACGAACCGACCGGACTGCCACCGATACCGGCGGGCAGACCCAGCTGGAGCGACGCAGCGTCTCGGGACTGAGGTGGTGGACTTCGGAGGAACTGTCCGCCTCGCATGAGACGGTGTATCCCACCAGACTCGCCGAGCTGCTGCGCGCGCTGCTCGACGAAGGGCCCCCCGATGCGCCAGTGCTCCTGGAGACCGAGCGGGTCTGACGCACAATAGGGGCACGCACGGCTGAAGGGGATCTGCCATGAGCGCCGAGGACCTCGAGAAGTACGAGACCGAGATGGAGCTGAAGCTCTACCGGGAGTACCGCGACGTCGTCGGGCTGTTCAAATATGTGATCGAGACCGAGCGGCGCTTCTACCTCACCAACGATTACGAGATGCAGGTGCACTCGGTCCAGGGAGAGGTGTTCTTCGAGGTGTCGATGGCCGACGCCTGGGTCTGGGACATGTACCGCCCGGCCCGCTTCGTCAAGCAGGTGCGCGTCCTCACGTTCAAGGACGTGAACATCGAGGAGCTGAACAAGAGCGATCTGGATCTTCCGGGGAGCTGAGGCGGCCGGAGCCGGCGGGGCGGCGAGGCCCCGGGACTGCCCTCCGTCACCCGGACGGGTGGGCGAGTTGTCCACAACCGGCCCACTGTCCACCAAGATCCAATAGATCTGGGCGGGAGCGTCACAGTCGGTGCCGGAGGTGGTACCGCATGAACGCCATGCAGGCCGGCCGCAGGGCCGGGAACGACGCACAGATCGCGGGGCGGGCGCGCAGGACGCGCCCAGGAACGCCGCCCACAGGGCACAAGCCGCCCGCGGCGAGGCGGACGGCCGCCCCACCGGCAGCAGCCTCCAGGGCTGCAGCAGCCCCCAGGCCGCCGGCCGTCCAGCAGGCGGCAGCACAGCCGTCGGCTGCCGATTCGACGACTGTCCGGCCGTCGGCTGCAGATCCGACGACTGTCCGGCCGTCGGCTGCCGATCCGACCACCGCCGAGCCGGCGCACTCCGGCCCGGCAGTGGCCCATCGGTCCGGCATCCGGCGACGCGCCCTCGGCCGCTACGGCGAGGACCTGGCCGCCCGGCGGCTCATCGAGGCCGGGATGCGGATCCTGGACCGCAACTGGCGCTGCCGCGACGGAGAGATCGACATCGTCGCGGCCGATGGCGATGCCGTCGTGGTCTGCGAGGTCAAGACCCGCCGCGCCGGCTGGTACGAACACCCCATGGCGGCCGTACGCCCCGAGAAAACCGCCCGGCTGCGGCTGCTGGCGGAACGCTGGCTGGAACGACACGGCGGCCCACCGCCCGGCGGCGTACGGATCGATGTGATCGGCGTCCTGCTGCCGGCCCGTGGCGCCCCGGTCGTCCAGCACGCGAGGGGGGTGGCCTGATGGGATTCGCCCGGACCTGCTCCGTCGCCCTGGTCGGCGTCGAAGGCGTCGTCGTCGAGGTCCAGGCGGACCTGGAACCCGGCGTCGCGGCCTTCACCCTCGTCGGGCTGCCCGACAAGAGCCTCATCGAGTCCCGAGAGCGGGTACGGGCCGCGGTGGTGAACTCCGGCGCCGAATGGCCGCAGAAAAAGCTCACCGTCGGCCTCAGCCCCGCCTCCGTGCCCAAGAGCGGCAGCGGATTCGACCTGGCGGTGGCCTGCGCGGTCCTCGGCGCCGCCGAACGCCTGGACCCCCGCGAACTCACCGACCTGATGATGATCGGCGAACTGGGCCTGGACGGCCGCGTCCGCCCCGTACGCGGAGTGCTGCCCGCCGTACTGGCCGCCGCCGACGCCGGATACCGCCAGGTCGTCGTCCCGGACCAGACCGCCGCCGAAGCCTCGCTGGTCCCTGGCATCTCGGTCCTCGGCGTCCGCAGCCTGCGCCAGCTCATCGCCGTCCTCGCCGACGAACCGGTGCCCGACGAGGAAGATCCCCGCGAAGAAGGAGGCCCCGACCCGCTGCTCGCCGGGCTGGTCGTGCCCGGCACCGGCGTCAGCGCGGGGCTGCCACCCGGGGACCACACACCCGACCTCGCGGACGTCGCCGGCCAGCACAGCGCCCGCCGCGCCCTGGAAGTAGCCGCCGCCGGACGCCACCACATCTTCTTCAAAGGCCCGCCCGGCGCCGGCAAGACCATGCTCGCCGAACGCCTCCCGGGCCTCTTGCCGCCGCTGTCCCCCAAGGAATCCCTGGAGGTCACCGCCGTCCACTCGGTGGCCGGCACCCTCCCGCCCGGACAGCCTCTCGTCCACCGGCCGCCCTACTGCGCCCCGCACCACTCCGCCACCATGGCATCCCTCGTCGGCGGCGGCACCGGACTGCCCCGCCCCGGAGCCGTATCCCTGGCCCATCACGGCGTGCTGTTCGTGGACGAGGCGGCCGAATGCAGCCCACGTGTCCTGGACGCACTGCGCCAGCCACTGGAATCCGGCCATGTCGTCGTCGCCCGTGCGGCGGGCATGATGCGGATGCCCGCCCGCTTCCTCCTCGCGCTCGCCGCCAACCCCTGCCCGTGCGGGCGGCACGGCACCGCCGGCGGAGGCTGCGAGTGCCGCCCGTCCTCCATCCGCCGCTACCGTGCCCGGCTCTCCGGACCCCTGATGGACCGGGTGGACCTCCGGATCGCCGTGGAGCCGGTCGCCCGCGCCGAACTGATCGCCCTCGGCCGCGGCGCCGAATCCACCGCGGCCGTGGCCGCCCGCGTACACGCCGCCCGTGAACGTGCCGCGGCCCGCCTCGCCGGCACACCATGGCAGACCAACAGCGAGGTACCCGGCCATGAACTGCGCACCCGCTGGCAGGTCCACCCCGGCGCCCTCGCCCCCGCCGAACGTGACTTCGAATGCGGCCTCCTCACGGCCCGCGGCTTCGACCGCGTCCTGCGCGTCGCCTGGACAGCCGCCGATCTGTCCGGCCGCGACCGCCCCACCAGCGAAGACGTCAGCTGGGCCCTCGAACTGCGCACCGGCGTACGCCGCGGCGCGCTGACGACGGTGGGCGCGGGCGAAAGCAAGCGCACAACGGCGACGACCGCGGCGTCGCCGCACGGGCAGGTGTGAGCAGTGACCGGAATCGACGCATGGGGCTTTGCCACGGGTGCACCGGACACGGCCACGGACGACCGGGCCCGTGGACACGTTCCGACAGCTGAACCAAGCGATGCCACGCATACGACGGCCGATCCACACCCCGTCAACCCGGTGGCAACCGACCGGGGATCCCCTCACCGCCGGGGAGACGAACCGCAGCGCATCGCCCGCGCGGCCCTCACCCGCATCCTCGAACCAGGCGATGAAACCGCCGGCCGCTGGCTGCGCGAGAGGGGCCCGGTGGACCTGTGGCGCACCCTGTCGGACGACAACGCGGACCTGCCCGAGGGCGCAACCCCGGCCAAGATCGCGGGCCTGCGCCTCCGAGCCGGCCGGGCCCGCCCCGCCGCGGACCTCGACGCCGTCACCGCGCTCGGCGGCCGGTTCCTCTGCCCCGGTGACGACGAATGGCCAGGCCAGCTCGACGACCTCGGTGACGCCCGCCCCGTCGGCCTGTGGGTGCGCGGGGCAGCCGACCTCAGACTGTGGGCGTTGCGCTCCGTCGCCGTCGTCGGCGCCCGAGCCTGTACCGAATACGGCGCCCACCTCGCCACCACCCTCGGCGCCGGACTCGCCGACCGCGGCTGGACCGTTGTCTCGGGAGCCGCCTACGGCGTCGACGGCGCCGCCCATCGCGGGGCACTGGCCGCGGACGGCGCGACCATCGCCGTCATGGCCTCGGGCATCGACCACGCCTACCCGCGCGGCCATACCGAGTTGATCGGCCGGATCGCCGAACAGGGCCTGGTGGTCGCCGAGTTACCTCCCGGCGACCACCCCACCCGCAGCCGCTTCATCCAGCGCAACCGCGTCATCGCGGCACTCACCAGAGGCACCGTCGTCGTCGAGGCGGAGCTTCGCAGCGGCTCCCTGGTCACCGCCCGGCGAGCGCTGGCCCTCGGGCGCTTCACGATGGGCACGCCGGGCCCGGTCACCAGCGGCCTGTCCGCCGGTGTGCATCAACTCCTGCGCGGCGAGGCCGCGGTGGTCACCGACGCCGACGAGGTCATCGAACTCGTCGGCAGCATCGGCGACCTCGCCCCCGAGAAGCACGGGCGGACCCGCATCCGCGACCTCCTGGACCCTGTCGCGAGCCGCGTCCTCGAGGCGCTGCCCGCGCGCGGCAGCGCGGACACCGGCCAACTGGCGCAGGAAGCCGGCACGCCCCGCGACGTCACCCAGAGCAAACTCTTCGAGCTGCTGTCCCTCGGATTCGTTCAAAGGTGCGGTGATCGCTGGGAGTTGGCGCGACGCGCCGAGACGGCCGAGGGTTCCCGGCGAGGCGGTACTTGACCTGGGGCGAACGGGTGAAAGGGTGAGGGGAATGACCGCAGAGTCCAGGTTTGCCGTGCTTCGGGGCACGGGCCCGATCCGTGGGGAGACGGTGATGTGGCACAGGGGATGCGCGAGGCCCCGTCCGCCGTGTCACCGCGTCCGTCCGCACGGCCCTCCGGGGGTCCGCACCCGGCCCCGTGTCCGGGTGTCGCCATGCCGTACGAGGTAACCCTGAGGTGCGGGCAGCGGAACGTATCTGCGCACGCCCGAACCTGCCATCCTCGCGCACCGCGACGCTTCGGTCACGCTACGCTCACAGGCAAAATCAACCCACATACATCCATCCACCCGCGTCTCGGCAGAACGGCTCAAGGCGACGAATGCCCCAGCACACCTCCGGGTCTGACCGTGCGGCTGTACCACCCGCCGCGCGCGGCAGCGTGCGCCCCGCCCCGCCCACCTCGCTCGACGAGTTGTGGCGCTCGTACAAGGCATCGGGCGACGGGCGGTTGCGGGAACAGCTGATCCTGCACTACTCGCCGCTGGTCAAGTACGTCGCCGGCCGCGTCAGCGTCGGCCTGCCCCCGAACGTCGAACAGGCCGACTTCGTCTCCTCCGGGGTCTTCGGACTGATCGACGCGATCGAGAAGTTCGAGCCCGAACGCTCCATCAAGTTCGAGACGTACGCCATCACCCGAATCCGCGGCGCAATGATCGACGAGCTGCGTGCGCTCGACTGGATCCCGCGCTCCGTACGACAGAAGGCCCGCGCCGTCGAACGCGCCTACGCCACCCTCGAAGCGCAACTGCGCCGCACCCCGTCCGAGGCCGAGGTCGCCGAGGAGATGGGCATCGCGCTGGAGGAACTCCACGGTGTGTTCAGCCAGCTCTCCCTGGCGAACGTGGTGGCGCTGGAAGAGCTGCTGCACGTCGGCGGTGAGGGGGGTGAACGGCTGAGCCTGATGGACACCCTCGAGGACACGGCCGCCGAGAACCCCGTGGAGATCGCCGAAGGCCGTGAACTGCGGCGGCTGCTCGCGCGTGCCATCAACACCCTCCCCGAACGCGAGAAGACCGTGGTCACGCTCTACTACTACGAAGGCCTCACGCTCGCCGAGATCGGCAATGTCCTCGGCGTCACGGAGAGCAGAGTCAGCCAGATTCACACCAAGTCCGTACTCCAGCTGCGGGCGAAGCTCGCTGACGTCGGACGCTGAGTCGCTCTGCGGACGCCGGGTCTTCCTGCACGCCGTGTCGCCATGCGGAGTGCCACGACGGGCACGCCATCCGTAGAGTGGGGAGGTGCCCAGGATTCGAGCGGCCTCCGTGGCCGAGCACCGGACGATGCAGCGTGGCGCCCTCTTGGACGCCGCCCGCACCCTGCTGTCCGAAGGCGGAACGGAAGCACTGACCTTCCCCGCCCTCGCCGAGCGCACGGGCCTCGCGCGCTCCTCCGTATACGAGTACTTCCGCTCGCGCGCCGCCGTCGTCGAGGAGCTGTGTGCCGTCGACTTCCCGGTCTGGGCCGCTGAGGTGGAAACGGCGATGCAGCGCGTCGACACGCCCGAGGAGAAGGTCGAGGCGTATGTGCGCCGGCAACTCGCCCTGGTCGGCGACCGGCGCCACCGTGCCGTCGTCGCCATTTCGGCCGGCGAGCTGGACGCCGCTGCACGCGAGAAGATCCGCGCGGCGCACGGCGGGCTGATCGCCATGATCGTTGAGGCGCTCGCCGCCCTCGGCCATGCGCAGCCCCGCCTTGCGGCCATGCTCCTCCAAGGGGTCGTCGACGCCGCTGTCCGCCGCATCGAACTCGGCGCCGCAGAAGACCCGGACGAGATCACGGAGGCAGCGGTCGCGATGACCCTCCGCGGCGTCCGCGGCTGACGGGGCCCTCCCCCCGTCCCCCCCCGTCCCCCCGCCCCACCCCACCTCCACCACCCCGAACACTCGTTGGCCACGCAGCACGCAGCACGCAGCACGCAGCACGCAGCACGCAGCACGCAGCACGCAGCACGCAGCACGCAGCACCCAGCACCCAGCACCCAGCACGTGACCCAGCTTGTTGGCGGCCTCGGTGCGGGGGGGGCCTCTATGTCCTGTGTCAAGGCACCCCTGTCGGGTTTGGGGTGGTTCGGGGTCGCTGGGGTTATGCGGCGAGCTCGACGTCCTTGGGGGTGCGGGGTTCGTAGAAGGTGCCGTCTCGGAGCATGGCGAACAGGACGCTGATGCGTTGGCGGGCGAGGCGGAGGAGGGCCTGGGTGTGGGTTTTGCCGCGGGCGCGTTGCTTGTCGTAGTAGGCGCGGGAGGCGGGATCGGCGTTCATGCAGGCGAAGGCGGACAGGAACATGGCCCGTTTGAGCTGCCGGTTGCCGCCGCGGGGTGCGTGTTCACCGTGGATCGAGGTTCCCGACGACTTCGTGGTGGGGGCGAGTCCGGCGTAGGAGGCGAGGTGGGCGGCGGTGGGGAAGCTGGTGCCGTCGCCGAC